>NZ_JAHWBL010000022.1:0-59934 GCF_029493445.1 Nocardioides sp. ChNu-99
GCCGCGGCGCCGTCGGCGCCGGGCGGGGCTGCTCGACCGGGTGCTCCTCGACCGGTACGGCGGGCCCCGGCTGCGCGGGCTGGGCTGCCTGGGCCGCCTGGGCCGGCTGGGCGGGCTCGGCGGGCGCGACCGGTACGGCGGGAACGGCCGGCTCGGAGGACGGGAGCCAGGCGGACGTGCGCAGCGCGCCGAGCGCGTCGCGCAGCTCGCCCGCGGTGGCCCAGCGCTCCTCGGTGGGCTTGGCCAGGCACCGGTCGATGATACCGGCGAGGCGCTCGGCCCCGGGCACCTCGAGGGTGCGGTGGGGCTCGGTGCGGGCGCGGCGGATGTAGGCCAGCGCGGAGTCCTCGTCGGGGTCGTCGCTGGCGAACGGGGGCCGCCCGTCGAGGAGGGTGAAGAGCGTCGAGCCCAGCGACCAGAGGTCGTCGGCCCGGGACGGCTTCAGGCCGTCGAGCACCTGCGGCGCCGCGTGCCGGTAGGTGAAGGTCTCGACCGAGGACGTGTGCTCGGAGCCCGCCATGCGGGCGATGCCGAAGTCGGCGAGCACCCAGGAGGTGGGCAGGACGAGGACGTTCTGCGGCTTCACGTCGCGGTGGAGCACGCCGCGCTCGTGGGCGAACGCGAGGGCGTCGGCCAGCACGTAGCCGAGCTCGACGACCTCGTGGACCGGGAGCGGACCGTGGGCGCGGAGCCGGTCGTGGACGGTGCCGGCCTCGACGAAGTCCATGACGAGGTAGGGGCGGCCGGCCCCCGTCGTACCCACGTCGAGCAGGTTGACGATGTTGGGGTGCTGCCGCCCGAGCTCGATGGTGATCTCGACCTCGCGGCGGAAGCGGGCCGCGCGGGTGGGGTCGTCGGTGCCGAGCACCTTGATGGCGACGACCCGGTGGGGCGAGACCTGGCGGCCGCGGTAGACGACGGAGTCGCCACCGCGGCCGACCTCGGTCAGCTCGACGTAGCCCGGGACGTCCTCGGGCTCCGCCGTGGGCGGACGTGCCGGGGAGGCCGGAGGGCGCCAGGCGCCGTCCGTGCGCTCCTCCCCGGTCATCGCGTCACACCCGGTGGGGCATCAGCTCTTCGCCGCGTCGCCCTCGGCGGCCTCGTCGGCCGTCTCGTCGGCGGACCCGGCGTCGTCACCCTCGGCGACCTCGGCGGCGTCGGCCTCGGTGTCGTCGTCGCCCTCGGGCTGCGGCTCGCCGATGGTGCCGTCGGGCAGCAGGTTCTTCAGCTCGACCGGGTTGCCGGACGCGTCGGTGACGACGGCCGACTCCACGATCGCCGCGAGCGCCTTGCCGCGCAGGATCTCCTGCACGAGCTCGGGGATGTGGTTGTGCTCGAACATGTGGTTCGCGAACTCCTGCGGGTCCTGGCCGGACTGCTGGGCGCGACGCACGATGTGCTGGCTGAGGTCCTGCTGCTCGACGCCGAGCTCCTCCGCCTTGGCCACCTCGTCGAGGAGGAACTGGGCGGCGACGGCGTCCCGCACGCGGCGCTCGAGGTCGGCCTCGAACTCCTCGATGGTCTGCCCCTCGTCCTCGAGGTACTTCTCCATCGTGATGCCGGCCATCGCGAGCTGCTGCTCGACGCCCTCGCGGCGCGAGTTGAGCTCGTCGGCGACGAGGGTCTCGGGCAGCGGGATCGAGACCTTGTCGAGCAGGGCCTCCAGGACGGCGTCGCGGGCGGCCGCGGCCTGCTCGAGACGCTTGCCGCGGGTGAGGCGCTCGCGCACGTCGGCGACGAGCTCGTCGACGGTGTCGAACTCGGAGGCCATCTGGGCGAACTCGTCGTCCAGCTCGGGCAGCTCCTGCTCCTGCACGGCGGTGACCGTGACCTTCACCTCGACGTCCTCGCCCACGAGGTCGCCCCCGACGAGCTGCGACGTGAAGTCCTTCGACTCGCCGGCCGAGAGACCCTCGATGGCCTCGTCGAGGCCCTCGAGCATCCCGCCGCGGCCGACCTTGTAGGACATGCCGGCGACCTCGGCACCCGGGACGACCTCGCCGTCCTTGGTGGCCACCAGGTCGATGGTGACGAAGTCGCCGTCGGCGGCCGGGCGCTCGACGTCGATGAGGGTGCCGAAGCGCTCGCGCAGGTTCTGCACCTGCTCCTCGACGTCCTCGTCGGTGACCTCGAGGTCCTCGACGGACGCCTCGATGCCCTCGTACTCGGGGACCGTGATCTCGGGCTTGACGTCGACCTCGGCCGTGAACTCGAGGAGCTCACGGTCCTCCAGGCGGGTGACCTCGATGTCGGGCTGGGCCAGCGGCTCCAGCGAGTTCTCGCGCAGCGCCTCGACGTACACCTTCGGCAGGGCCTCGTTGATGGCCTGGTCGAGGACCGCCCCGCGGCCGACCTGGCGGTCGATGACCGCCGCCGGCACCTTGCCGCGGCGGAAGCCGGGCACGTTGATCTGCTGGGCGATCGTCTTGTAGGCCTCGTCGAGGCTCGGCTTGAGCTCGTCGAAGGGCACCTCGACGGTGAGCTTGGCCCGGGTCGGGCTCAAGGACTCGACGGTGCTCTTCACAGGTGGTTCTCCTCGTCGGTCGACATGCTGCTGCAGGGTTCGGATCAGTCGGGGCGACAGGACTCGAACCTGCGATCTCCTGCTCCCAAAGCAGGCGCGCTAGCCACTACGCTACGCCCCGCCAAGAGGGCCTCCGACGCCCCGGTCGCAGGCGTCTGACCTGCGGCGACAGGCTGTCGTCGACCACACTTGGAGCGGATGACGGGAATCGAACCCGCGTAGCCAGTTTGGAAGACTGGGGCTCTACCATTGAGCTACATCCGCCTGCGCGCCGCAGCGCCCGGACCACTCGCCCGGGCGCGGACACGCGGACGTCATGGTGCCACACGCCGCCCGGGGCGCCCCAACCCAGGTGCCGCGCGGGCTCAGGTGCGCCGGAGCACGAGGAGCGCGCAGTCGTCGGCCCCCGGACCCAGGTCGGCCAGCACCCGGTGCCCCAGCCCGGCCAGCCCCGCGGGGGCGTGGCGCAGCAGGTGCTCGCTGAGGAGCGCGATGCCGTCGTCGATGTCCGTGCCGCCGTCCTCGACCAGGCCGTCGGTGTAGAGCACGACCGCGTCGCCGACGTCGAGCCGCAGGCGGGCGGGCGGGTAGTCGGCGCCGGGGACGACACCCAGCAGCGGGCCGGACAGCTCGACGCGCTGGACCTCGCCGCAACGGCGGATCACCAGCGCCGGCGGGTGCCCGGCGGTGTAGGCCTCCACGTCGCCGCTGCGCAGGTCCACCGACAGGTGCACCGCGGTCGCGAACCCCTCGTTCCAGCCCTGGCGCAGCAGGAACTCGTTGGCGGCCGGGACCAGCTCGGCCGGCGGCACCGCGGCGACGAGACCGTTGAGCGCGCTGGAGAGCTGCAGCGCCCGGGTTCCGGCCTTCACCCCCTTGCCCGACACGTCGACGAGCACGGCGTCGAGCCGGCCCCCGCAGGCCGTCTCGGAGAAGCAGAAGAAGTCGCCGCTGAAGGCCGTGCCGTCGGCCGTGCGCACCACCCGGTCGGCCGCCCACCCCTCGGGCAGCTCGGGCAGCCGGCCCTGCGCCTGGATGCGGTCGCGCAGGTCGACCAGCATCGCCTCGCCCTCCGCGCCGCCCAGACCGAGCCGCACCCGGCGCAGCGAGGTGACGAGCACGAGCAGCCCGATCGTCGTGTAGACCGCGACCGACGCCCACAGCTTCGGCGTGAAGGCCGTCTGCTGGGTCAGGGCCAGCCCCAGCACGACCATCGCGAAGACGATGTAGCCCGCCAGCTGTCGCGGGCGCAGGAACAGCGTCGAGGCGACCATGGGCACGGTCAGGGTGTTGAGGGGGACGGTGTCCGGCCACAGCGCGACGAGGCAGCCGACGACGGTCGTCGTCACCACCAGCGCGCCGAGCGCCCGGTGGGCGACGGCGGAACGGCGCACGTCCCGGAGCACGAGGCCCCGGGGGCGCCGGGGGCGGCCCCTACCTTCCGTCCGAGACGACGCGTGCAGAGCGGTCATCGTGCCCTCCCACGTCGGATTCCTCCGTCACTGTACGCCCCGGGGGACGTGGCGCCGTTGGCACCGACCGCACCAGAACAGGTTGCGCTGGGCGAGCTCGGCCCGACGCACGGGCGAGCCGCACACCAGGCAGGGCAGGCCGTCGCGCCGGTAGACGTAGACCTCGCCCCCGTGGTCGTCGACGCGCGGCTCCCGGCCCATCGCCTCCGGGGTGTGCTCGGGCCGCACGGTGTCGATGCGGCCCGTGCGGACGCCGTCGTGCATGAGGTCCACCAGGTCGGCCCACAGCTCGTCGTACCGCCGGCGCCGCAGGCTCTCCCCCGGGCGGTAGGGATCGAGCCGGTGCCGGAACAGCACCTCGGCGCGGTAGACGTTGCCGACCCCCGCGAGCACCGTCTGGTCCATCAGGAGGGCGGCCAGCGGGGCACGGCTCCGCCCGATCCGGGCCCAGCCCCGGTCGGGGTCGGCGTCGTCGCGCAGCGGGTCGGGGCCGAGGCGGTCCGCCACGGCCCGCACGCCCGCGCCCGTCACCAGCTCGCAGGCGGTGGCCCCGCGCAGGTCGGCCCAGGCGGCGCCGCCGTCGTCGCGGGCGGCCACCAGCCGCAGGCGCACCTGCCCCACCGGGGCCGGCACCGCGTCGTCGACCGCGGTGGCCCCGAGCACGAACGTGCCGTAGAGACCGAGGTGCACGTGGACGAACCGGTCCGCACCGAGGTCGAGGAACAGGTGCTTGCCCCACGCCTGCGCCCCCTCGAGCACGGCGCCGTCGAGCAGGGCCGCCTCGGTGGCGAACCGGCCCTGGGGGCTGGAGACCCGCACGACCCGGCCCGCGAACGCGTCACCGAGGTCGTGGGCCAGCCGGTGGAGGGTGTGGCCCTCGGGCACGCGCGCGGCCCGCTCAGGAGGCGGTGTCGGCGCTGCCCGCGTCGTACCCGGGGAGGGCCGAGGCCGGCAGCGGCGGGAGGTCGCGGGTGACCTCGTAGTCGCCCAGCTGGGCGATGCGGCGCACGTGGCGCTCGTCGTCGCTGAAGGGGGTGGTGAGGAAGACCTCGACGAAGCGGGTCATCTCCTCCAGCGTGTGCTGGCGCCCGCCGACGGAGATCACGTTGGCGTCGTTGTGCTCGCGGGCCAGGACGGCGGTCGCCTCCGACCACACGAGGGCGGCCCGGACGCCGATGACCTTGTTGGCGGCCATCTGCTCGCCGTTGCCGGAGCCGCCGATGACGACGCCCAGGCTGTCCAGGCCCTCGGCCTGGTCGGCGGCGACGCCCTCCGCCGCCCGCAGGCAGAAGACGGGGTAGTCGTCGACGGCGTCGAAGACGAAGGGGCCGTGGTCGACGGCCTCGTAGCCGCTGTCGGCCAGCCAGTTCAGCAGGTGGTCCTTGAGCTCGAGGCCGGCGTGGTCGGAACCGAGGTGAACGCGCATGCGCCGATCCTCTCAGGCGTGCTGGCGCAGGAAGCCCGCGACCTGCCACATGAGCGGCTCCGCCGCGTCGTACGTCGCGGTGTGGCGCCAGAAGCCGTGCAGCTGGCCGAGGTAGCGGGTGCCGACCACCTGCACCCCCTCTTCCGCGAGCCGGGCGGCGAGGTGCTCGCCCTCGTCGCGCAGGGGGTCGTGCTCGGCGGTGACGACGAGCGTCGCCGGGAGGGTGCCCAGGCGGTCGGAGCGCAGCGGCGCCAGGTCGGGGTGCTCGAGGTCGGCGGGGGTGGCGGCGTACTGCTCCCAGTACCAGGCCGCCTCGCGGGGGTCGAAGCCGTGGTTCTCGGTGGTGAACGACCCGAACCCGCCCTGCGGGTCGAGGAACGGGTAGATCAGCACCAGGGCAGCGAAACGGCCGGGGTGGCGCAGGGCGGCCACGAGCGCGAGGTTGCCGCCGGCGCTGTCGCCGTGGACCGAGGTCGGACCGGCGAGTCCCTCCTCCTCGGCGTGGGCGTCGAGCCAGGCCAGCACCGTGTCGACGTCGTCGGGCGCGGCCGGGAACCGGTGCTCGGGCGGGCGGCGGTAGTCGACGCTCAGCACCGCGACGCCCGCGCGGTTGGCGAACATCCGCACGGCGGCGTCGTGCACCTCGACGTCGTTGAGCACGAAGCCGCCCCCGTGGAGGTGGACGACGACGCCCGGACGCGCGTCGGCCGGGCGGTAGAGCCGGCACCCGACCCCGTCGGCGTCGACGTCGCGGACCTCGGCGACGTCCTCCCGCGGCTGCGCGAGGGCCGCCTCGCGGTCGGCGGCCCGGGCCGCCGCCACGTCGAAGTCGGGGTCGGTGACCTTCTGCTCGTCGGCCGAGGACTCGAGGGCGCGCCGCGCCTGCGGGAACAGCATGGCGCCAGCCTAGGTCCCCCCTCGGCTTCAGGAGTCCAGGCGGGCGAGCTCCTCGTCGACGACGGCCGGGTCGAGCTTCGTGAAGACCGGCGTGGGCTTGGCGACCGGCCGGCCCACCTCGACCGGGGTACGCCGCCACGGCCGCGCCGCGGCGTACTCACCCGTGATCGTGGGGTAGGACCGCGACGGGTCGTCGAGGTCGTCGACCTCCTCGATGCGCGGCATCGGCTGGACGTCGCCGGCGCCGCCGAACACGCGGTCCACCGCGTTCGCCGAGAACGGCAGGAACGGCGACAGCACCGTGTTGAGGTCGGCCACGCACTGGGTGAGCACGTGCAGCACGGTGCCGAGACGCTCGCGCTGGTCGTCGCCCTTGAGGGTCCACGGCGCGGTGTCGGTGACGTACTTGTTCACCTCGCCCACCGCCTTCATGGCCTCGCCGATCGCGGCCTTCTGGCGGTGGCGGGCCAGCAGGTCGCCGACGGTCGTGAAGGTCTGCTCGACCAGGTCCAGGAGCGCGGCGTCGCCCTCCTCGAGCGGGCCCGCGGGCGGGATCGCGCCGAAGTTCTTGGCCACCAGCGTCGCCGTGCGGTTGACCAGGTTGCCCCATCCGGCGACGAGCTCGTCGTTGGTGCGGCGCACGAACTCGGCCCAGGTGAAGTCGCTGTCCTGGTTCTCCGGCCCGGCCGCGGCGACGAAGTAGCGGAACGCGTCGGGCTGGTAGCGCTCGAGGAGGTCGCGCACGTAGATGACGACCTTCTTCGACGAGGAGAACTTGCGGCCCTCCATCGTGAGGAACTCGCTGGACACGACCTCGGTGGGCAGCGCCAGCTCGCCGTACTCCCCCGGGCTGCCGCCCTTGTCGCCCTTGCCCGCGTACGCGAGCAGCTCGGCGGGCCAGATCTGGCTGTGGAACGTGATGTTGTCCTTGCCCATGAAGTAGTAGCCGAGCGCGTCCTCGCCGCCCTCGGGGGCGGGGTTCCACCACGCGCGCCACGCGTCGGGGTCGCCCGTACGGCGGGCCCACTCGATGGACGCGGAGAGGTAGCCGACGACGGCGTCGAACCAGACGTAGAGCTTCTTCGTCGGGTTGTCGCGCCAGCCGTCGAGCGGCACCGGGATGCCCCAGTCGATGTCGCGCGTCATCGCACGGGGCCGGATCTCCCCGAGGATGTTCTTCGAGAACCGGATGACGTTGGGGCGCCACGTGCCGGAGGCCTCGCGCTCGTCGAGCCACTCCCCCAGGGCCTCGGCCAGCGCCGGCAGGTCGAGGAAGAAGTGCTGCGTCTCGACGAACTCGGGCGTCTCGCCGTTGATGCGCGACACGGGGTCCTTCAGGTCCGCCGGGTCGAGCTGGTTGCCGCAGTTGTCGCACTGGTCGCCGCGGGCGCCGTCGTACCCGCAGATGGGGCAGGTGCCCTCGATGTAGCGGTCGGGCAGCGTGCGGCCCGTGGACGGCGAGATGGCGCCGTACGTCGTGCGCTCGACGAAGTAGCCGTTCTCGTGGACGCCCGTGAAGAGCTCCTGCACCACCGCGTAGTGGTTGCGCGTCGTGGTGCGGGTGTAGAGGTCGTAGGAGATGCCGAGCGCAGCGAGGTCCTCGACGATGAGGCGGTGGTTGCGGTCGGCGAGCTCCTGGGCGCTGACGCCGGCCTCGTCCGCGGCGATGAGGATCGGGGTGCCGTGCTCGTCGGAGCCCGACACCATGAGGACGTCGTGGCCCGCCATGCGCATGTACCGGCTGAACACGTCGGAGGGCACGCCGAAACCGGCCACGTGGCCGATGTGGCGCGGGCCGTTGGCGTACGGCCAGGCGACGGCGGACAGCACATGAGTCATGGGGGCGATCCTAGGAGCCCCGGTCCCCGCGCGCCGCAACGAGGCGGCGGGGCCGTGCCACGTCAGCGCTGCTGCACGACCCAGGCGGCACGGCCGGACGAGGGCCGACTGGTCGCGGTGCCGAAGTAGGTGACCTGGACCGTGTGGGTGCCGACGCCCGGCTTCACGGTCAGCCCCAGCGTGCCGTAGCCGTCGACGAGCGTCGCGTCCTGCACCCGCACTCCGTCGACCGCGACCCGGACGCGGCCCGCCGCCGGCGTGCCGTCCGTGTTCGAGACCGCGAACCGCACCCGGTTCACGCCGCCGCGCAGCGTCGTCGGCGCGTCGAGGCGCACGTAGGTGCGGGTGTCCTGCACGCGGGCGGCGTCGATGCGGTCCTGCGTCTGGCGGCGGATGGCGTCCATCGACGCGTACACGTACCGGCCCGGGCACGCCGTGTCGTTGGTGTCGCGGTGACCGTCCATCACGTGCAGGTACGCCGTCGTGCCCGACGGGTACTTGTCGCTGCCCTCGGAGACCACGTCCCGCTTGTCGAGCGGGCTGAGGCCGGCCTGGTCCAGCTTGTACGCCGCGAGCGACGTCAGCTGCGTGATCGCGGCCGCGCTCGGCCGTGCGCCCTCGTGGTTGCCGATGAGGGCGATGCCGCAGGAGGTGGCGTTGAACCCGAGGGTGTGGGCGCCCCGGACGAGGCGCTTGACGCCGCCGGCCCGGCCCTCGAAGGCCCGGCCGAACTTGTCGACGAGCAGGTTGTAGCCGATGTCGGACCAGCCCAGGGTCTGCGTGTGGTACGCGTACATCGCCCGGATGATGCGCGGCACGTCCTCCGCGCCGTACGCGTTCGCGCCCGCCGTGTGGTGCACGTGCACCTGCTCGAGCCGGTCGCAGTAGCGCAGCGAGCCGTCCCGCAGGGACTCGTCGGCGCCCCAGTCGGCGCGGGAGTAGACGAACGACATGGGCGCGGTGCGCTCCGCGCGTCGCGCCGGCACCGCCTGGGCGTCGGCGTCCAGGAGCTCGACCGCCAGCCCCGTGACCGGGCCGTCGGCGGCCACCTCGACCGCGTCGGCGTCGCCGACCCACACGAGGTCGCTCGCCCGGGTGCGGCGGGCGGCCCGCCCCTCCTCGCTGTCGGGGCTGGGGCCGTCCTGGAGGTGGCCGACCGCCTGCCACCCCTGCCAGGTGCCGTCGAGACCACGCACGCGCAGCGACAGCGCCGGGGAGCCCGTGGCCCAGGTCAGCGCGACGAGGGCGAAGCGGTCGGCCGTGACCGTGGTCGAGCGGGGCGCGCCACGGCCGGCGAGGGCCAGGGGCACGGTCGCGCGGCGCACCCCGCCGGACGCGGTCGTCGCCAGGCGCGCCCGGGTGGGACCGGCGGCGGCTGCCGCGGCGGGGGCACCGACCGACAGGGCGGTGGTCGACACCGTGGCGGCGCCGGCGCCGAGACCGGCGCCGACGAGGAGGGAGCGGCGGGAGGGGGTGGGTCGCGCGGGACCCTCGTGGTTGTCCGAGACCATCGCACCATCGTGGACCACGGCGCCGACGAGCGCGGATGATTCCGTGAGGTGGCCGTTGAACCGGCCGTCGGGGCGCGCTTCGATGGGGCGCATGGCGCTCATCGCGGAGGACCTCCTGCTGCTCCTGCTCGACGACGAGGACGGCACCCTGCTGCAGCAGTCCTTCCTCGACCAGGCGCTCGCCGGGGCGGTGCTCGCGGAGCTGGCCGCGGAGGGGCTCGTCGAGCTGGGCGAGGAGCGGCGCTGGGGCGCGAAGCCGCACGTGCTCGCCGTACGCGGCGCGCACACCGACGACCCGGTGCTCGCCACCGCGCTGGAGCGCGTCGCGGAGAAGCCGCGCGACGCCCAGGGGCTGCTGCACCCGCTCGCGAAGGGCCTGCGGGCCACGCTGCTCGACCGGCTCGCCGAGCGCGGCGTCCTGCGCCGGGAGGAGGGCCGCGTGCTGGGCCTGTTCCGGCGCACCACCTGGCCGGCGGTCGACTCGGCGCACGAGGAGCAGGTGCGCGACGAGCTGGAGGCGACGCTGGTCCACGAGCGCCCCGCCGCGCCCCGCGCCGCGGCGCTCATCGGCCTGCTCCACGCCATCGGTGTGGTGCACCGGGTGGTCGACCGCGAGGGCGTCTCGGCCGCCGAGGTGAAGCGCCGCGCGAAGGCCGTCGCCGAGGGCGAGCTGGCCTCCGAGGCCGTCGGCTCCGCCGTCCAGGCGATGTACGTCGCGATCTGGACCGCGACCATCGTGCCCGTCATCACCACCACGACGAGTTGAACGCGAGTGGCGGGTTCCCCGGTGCACCGGGGAACCCGCCACCCCGCGGGCTCAGCTGAAGTCCAGGTCCCCGGTGCGGGTGCGCTTGAGCTCGAAGAAGTACGGGAACGACGCGACGGTCACCGAGGCGTCCCACAGCTTGCCAGCGTCCTCGCCGCGCGGGATCTTCGTCAGCACGGGCCCGAAGAACGCCGTGCCGTCGATCGCGATGACCGGCGTGCCGACCTCCATGCCGACCTGGTCCATCCCGGCGTGGTGCGACGCCTTGAGGGCCTCGTCGTACTCGGTCGAGTCGGCGGCGTCGGCCAGCTCGCGCGGCAGACCGGCCTCCTCGAGCGCCTCCTCGATCACCTCGCGGGTGAAGTCCCGCTCGTCGAGGTGCCGGCGGTTGCCCAGTGCGGTGTAGAGCGGCAGCAGCGCCTCCTTGCCGTGGGCCTGCTCGGCGGCGATGCAGACGCGCACCGGGCCCCAGCCGGTCGAGAGCATCTCGCGGTAGTCGTCCGGGATGTCCTTGTCCTCGTTCAGGTAGGACAGGCTCATCACGTTCCAGGTCACCTCGATGTCGCGCACCTTCTCCACCTCGAGGATCCAGCGCGAGGTGATCCAGGCGAAGGGGCAGAGCGGGTCGAACCAGAAGTCCGCGCGGGACCTGTCGGCGGTGGGCACGGCTGCAGCGGCGTCGGTGGTCATGCCTGCGGCAACCCGGCCGCGGCCCCCGGCATTCCCGCGTGCCCGCCTCCCGCCGTACCCGGGTCGGTGGAAGGATCGGCCCATGCCCGGAACCAACCTGACCCGTGACGAGGCCGCCACCCGCGCGGCGCTGCTGTCCGTGGAGTCCGCGAGCGTCGAGCTCGACCTGACCGTCGGTGAGGAGACGTTCGCCAGCACCACCGTGCTGCGCTTCTCCAGCACCACCCCGGGGGTGACGACGTTCGCCGACCTCGTGGGCGCGAGCGACCTCTCCATCACCCTCAACGGGGGCGAGCTGGACCCGGCGGCCGTCTACCGCGACAGCCGCATCGAGCTCGCCGGGCTGCGGGAGACCAACGAGCTGCGCGTCACCGCGCGCCTGCCCTACAGCCGCACCGGCGAGGGCCTGCACCGCTTCGTCGACCCGGCGGACGGGCGGGTCTACCTCTACAGCCAGTTCGAGGTGCCGGACGCGCGCCGCGTCTACACGACGTTCGAGCAGCCCGACCTCAAGACGGTCTTCACGTTCACCGTGCGCGCGCCCGAGGGGTGGAAGGTCGTCTCGAACGCCGTGACGCCCGAGCCCCAGCCGGCCGGCGACGGCGCCGCGACGTGGGCCTTCCCGCCCACCGAGCGGATGTCCACCTACATCACCGCGCTCGTCGCGGGTGAGTACGTCGAGGTGCGCGACACGTACGCCGGCAGCCACGGCGAGATCGATCTCGGCCTGTTCTGCCGCACCTCGGTGCGGCCCTACCTCGACGCCGACGAGCTCTTCGAGCTGACGCGGCAGGGCTTCGCGTTCTTCGAGGAGAAGTTCGACTTCCCCTACCCGTTCGGGAAGTACGACCAGCTGTTCGTGCCGGAGTACAACATGGGCGCGATGGAGAACGCGGGCTGCGTGACCTTCCGCGACGAGTACCTGCCGCGCTCGCGCCAGACCCACGCGTTCTACGAGCAGCGCGCCAACACGGTGCTGCACGAGATGGCGCACATGTGGTTCGGCGACCTCGTGACCATGAAGTGGTGGGACGACCTCTGGCTCAACGAGTCGTTCGCGGAGTGGGCGAGCCACTGGGCGCTCGTCGAGGCCACCCGCTACACCGAGGCGTGGACCGGCTTCACCAACGCCCGCAAGAACTGGGCCTACCGCCAGGACCAGCTGCCCTCGACCCACCCCATCGCGGCCGACAACCACGACCTCGAGGCCGTCGAGGTCAACTTCGACGGCATCACCTACGCCAAGGGCGCCTCGACGCTCAAGCAGCTCGTCGCGTGGGTCGGCATCGACGGCTTCCTGGCGGGGCTGCGCGCCTACTTCAAGGCGCACGCGTTCGGGAACTCGACCTTCGCCGACCTGCTCGCCGCCCTGGAGCGCGAGTCGGGCCGCGAGCTCGGCAGCTGGGCGCAGGAGTGGCTGCAGACCTCGGGCGTCAACACGCTGACGCCGGTCGTGACCTCCGGTGAGGACGGCACCATCACGGCCTTCTCCGTGCGCCAGAGCGCCGCGGCGGAGTACCCCACGCTGCGCCGCCACCGCCTCGGCATCGGCCTCTACGACCTGGTCGACGGCCGGCTCGTGCGCCGCGCGGCGGACGACGGCGTCGGGGGGTACGTCGAGATCGACGTGCACGGCGAGGAGACCGAGGTGGCCGCGCTTGTCGGCGCCCGGCGCCCCGACCTGCTGCTGCTCAACGACGGCGACCTGACCTACGCCAAGATCCGCCTCGACGAGGTGTCGCTGGCGACCACGGTGGCGCACGTCGACACGATCGACGACACCCTCGTGCGGGCGCTGCTGTGGGGCGCGACCTGGGACATGACGCGCGACGCCGAGATGGCGGGCAGCGACTTCGTCGAGCTCGTCCTGCGCGGCCTGGCGACGGAGACCGACATGACCGCGGTCGGCCGGCTCCCGACGTACGCCGGCACGACGGTCGCGTACTACACGGACCCGTCCCACCGCCCGGCCGTGAAGGCGCGCTGGGAGGAGGGCCTGCGCGGGCTGCTGGAGTCGGCGGAGGCCGGCTCGGACCGCCAGCTGGCGTTCGCCCGGGCGTTCGCGGGTGCGGCGCACTCCGACGCGGCCCTCGACCTCGTGGCGGCCCTGCTCGACGGCAGCACGACCGTCGAGGGCCTCGTGGTCGACACGGACCTGCGCTGGGCGCTGCTCACCTCGCTGGCAGCATCGGGCCGCGTCGACGAGGCCGAGATCGCGGCCGAGCTCGAGCGCGACTCCACCATCTCGGGCCAGGAGCGGGCGGCCGCCGCCCGAGCCGCCCGGCCGACCGAGGAGGCCAAGGCCGCCGCGTGGCGCGACGCCGTCGAGCGCGACGACGTGGCGAACGAGACGCAGCGGCAGGTGGCCTACGCGTTCTGCCGCTCCGACCAGGCGGACGTGCTGGCGCCGTACCTCGAGCGCTACCTCGCCACCGCCGAGCACATCTGGGAGTCCAAGGGCGTCCAGCGCGCCTCGACCGTGCTCGTCGGGATGTTCCCGCTCCCGCTCGTCTCGCCCGAGACGCTGGCGCGGGTCGACGAGTGGCTGGCGTCGTCGGGCGCGAACCCCGCGGCCAAGCGGTACGTCGCGGAGGGCCGCTCCGACATGGCGCGGGCCCTCGAGGCCCAGGCTCGGGACGGCCAGGCGGTCGCGGCCGGCTGAGCCGGGCGGCACCGGACGGTGCCGGAACGCGACGCGCCCCGTGGGTCGGACCCACGGGGCGCGTCGTACCTCTGCAGCGGTGCGGACCGGATGCTCAGAGCCGGTCGGGGCTGTCCAGGTCGGGCTCGGCGCCCTTCGCGGGGTCACCCGCGGCGGCCGCGCGGCCGGCCTTGGCGGCCTCGGCGAGCTGGGTGATGCCCCGGTTGATGCCGCCCACGATGTCGCCGTCGGCGAACGCGGACTGCATGACCGCAACGGTGCGCAGCACCACGGTGTCGTCGACGGCAGCGCGCACCTTGCCGCCGGTCACGATCTCGAGCACGCGCTCCGTCGGGTCGACCAGGATGAGGATGCTCTTGGGCGGCACGACGAGCGAGTTGTGCAGCTGCGTGGCGAACGAGCGCGGGTCACCGTTGACGTGGCCGACGTAGACCGAGAACTCGAACCGGCACAGCTGCTCGGCCGCGCGGATCGTCGCGTCGACCTGCTGGCGGTCGTGCTTGGAGAAGACCTCACCACCGGCCACTTGCGCCACCCGCCTGCGACTCCTCGGTGTCGGGCGCGGCCAGCTCCTCGGGGGCGCGGCGGGGGCCGCCGAACCACTCCGCCTCGACGGCGTGGGCGGCGCCGGGGCGCACGTCCTTGCCGCGGGCGATGGCGGGCAGGTAGACCGCCGCCGCGATGAGCAGGATGAGGCCGAGCGGGATCCCGACGAGCAGCCAGAGCACGTGGAGCGGGTCCACCGACTCCTGCGCGGGGTCCCAGCCCAGCGGCACGTCGGCGTGGGCGGGCCCGGCGGCGAGGACGGCCAGCGCCGGCGCCGCTGCGAGCACGGCGACGCGACGGACGGTGCCTCGGGAGGTACGTCGAGCGGGGCGGGGCTCAGGGTGCGCAGTCACGCACCCGAGGATATCGGTGGGGAGCGCCCCACGGATACTGGGCACCATGTTCTCCGTCCCGCTCCCCCTGGTCGAAGACGTGTCGCAGTGCGCCCCCGACCAGACGATGTCGTGCCGCCTGACCTGGCGGCTGACCGAGAACGAGGTCGTGGCGGACGTGACCAGCGCGATCGTGGGCGCGATCCTCGCGCTCGGCGGCATCTTCCTCGTCGCGTGGGTGGCGCGCTGGCTCGCGCACCGGGCCATCGACCGCATGGTGACGCGCGCCGCGTCGGGTGTGCTGCCCACCGGCCTGGGGCGGCTCAGCAAGGGCGACCGCACCACCGGGGCGAGCGAGAGCAGCCCCATCGCCACCTCGCGCCGCGCGCAGCGCACCCGGACGACGGGGTCCCTGCTGAAGAGCATCGTCAGCGCCATCATCGGCACGATCGTCGTGATCATGTCGCTCTCGGAGCTGGGCTTCGACGTCGCGCCGCTGATCGCCAGCGCCGGCGTCGTGGGCGTCGCGCTCGGCTTCGGCGCGCAGAACCTGGTGAAGGACTTCCTCACCGGCGTCTTCATGATCTTCGAGGACCAGCTCGGGGTGGGCGACGTGGTCGACGTCGGCACCGTCTCCGGCACCGTCGAGGCCGTCGGCCTGCGCATCACGCGGCTGCGGGACACGGACGGCACCGTCTGGTACGTCCGCAACGGCGAGATCCTGCGCGTCGGCAACAAGTCGCAGAACTGGGCGCGCGCCATCATCGACGTCGCCCTCCCCTACGCCACCGACGTCCACCAGCTCATCGACGTGCTCCGGGCCACCGGCCACGACCTGTGGGAGGACGACGACTTCCGCGGCGTCCTCATCGAGGAGCCGGAGGTGTGGGGCGTGCAGGAGCTGACCCACGACCTCCTGACCGTCCGCATGACCGTCAAGACCGCCCCGCTCGAGCAGTGGCGGGTCTCCCGCGTGCTGCGCGAGCGGATCAAGGTCCGCCTCGACGCGGCCGGCCTCACCGGCACGCCGCTCCCGTGAGCCCGACGACCGCCCCTCGGGCAGGATGGACACGATGACCTTCTACGACGAGATCGGTGGCGAGGCCACGATCACGACGATCGTGCACCGCTTCTACGAGGGCGTGGCGCAGGACCCCCTGCTGCGCCCCATGTACCCCGACGAGGACCTCGGGCCCGCCGAGGAACGCTTCCGGCAGTTCCTCGTGCAGTACTGGGGCGGCCCCACGACGTACTCCGACGGCCGGGGCCACCCCCGCCTGCGCATGCGCCACGCCCCGTTCGCCGTGACCCCCGCGGCCGCCGAGCGCTGGCTCGTGCACTTCCGCGCCGGGCTCGACGCCGCCGACCTCACGCCGGAGCAGGACGAGAAGTTCTGGGGCTACGTGACCCACGCGGCGCAGTTCATGGTGAACAAGATGGAGGACGTCGCGCCCTGAGCCCGGGCGCGGCGGCGCCTGACGTCGCTGCGGCGGTCGAGACGGGCGGGGTACGCCGTCCGTCGGCGTGGGCGCGCCGGCGCCCCGCGTCCGGTGGTCGAGGTGGCCGCGCCAGCGCCCCTCCAAACCACGATGTCGAGGTGGCCGCGCGCTGGGGTGCGGTCATTGAGGTGGCCGCCCCAGCGGCCCTCGGTTCGGTGGTTGAGGTGGCCGCGCCAGCGGCCCTCGAAACCACGATGTCGAGGTGGCCGCACGCTGGGGTGCGGTGGTTGAGGTGGCCGCCCCAGCGGCCCTCGAAACCACCCGACGAACGTCCGTCGGCCGGCCGCCTCGCGACGCTCTCGAGTCTCTACTTCCGACTTTCCCCAGTCCCCGTCCACCGGGGCAAGACTGTCGGTGGCCACCCCTAGCGTTGTCCGTATGAACCACCCGAGCACCGCGGTCGTCGAGGCCCCACCGGCCGTCGACACGACGGCGCTGCTCGCGACCGCCCGCGAGGCCGCCGCCGCCCAACGCGCAGCCGACGTAGCTGCGTTCGTCGCGGTCGCCGACTGGGCCGAAGCCCACACCGACGGCACCGTTGCCGACCCACTCGGCCCGCTCGGTCTGTGGTCCGAGAACCCCGATGCGATTCCTGGCGGCGACCGGTTCCTCGAGCTCGGCGGCCCGGGCGCGCCGCTGGTCTCTGAGTTCTGCCTGTACGAGATCTCCGCAGCCCTCGGCCGATCCGTCAGTTCCGGCCGCCCGCTGATCGGTGACGCCATCGAATTGCGCCACCGCCTCCCCCGCCTCTGGTCACTTGTCCTCGCAGGCGCCGACGCCTCGACGCAGCGACGCTCGGTGCCCGTGTGGCGCGCGAGGAAGATCGCCGCCCTCACCCGGACATTGACCGCCGAGGCGGCCGACTTCGTCGACCGGAACCTCGCCCCCCTCGCGCACCGCGCCACCATGCCCACCGTCGAGCGCCTGGTCGCCGAGGCCGTCGCCCGGTTCGACCCCGAGAACGCCGAGCTCGACCGCGCCGACGCCGACGCCGGCCGCTACTTCACCATCGAGACCAGCCCCGTCGACGCAGCAGCACCCTGGACCGGGGTCGTCCCCGTCCACGGCACCCTCGACCTCGCCGACGCCCTCGACCTGGACAACGCCGTGCAACGAGTGGCGGCCGACCTCGCCGCTGCTGGCTGCGACGCCGACCTCGACGTCCGCCGCTCCATGGCCCTCGGCGAGCTGGCCCGCCGCCAGACCGCGCTCGACCTGTACGGCGTGACCCACGACGGTGACGGCGCCTGCGGGAACGCAGCCGCAACGAGTAAGCCCCCGCGGCAGGTCGTCCTCTACGTCCACCTCTCCGACGCCGCCCTCGCCGCCCACCGCTCCGCCGACGGGCTAGAGGCAGGGCCCAGCATCGACACCGCGACCGGCCACACCGGCATCGACCTCGCCCGCCTTGAGAACACCCGCGCCCTCATCGCCGCCGACCAGGTCCGCGACTGGTGCCGGACCCCGGGCACGACGATCACCGTCAAGCCCGTCATCGACCTGAACGAGCACGTGGCGGTCGACGCCTACGAGGTCCCCGACCGCATCGCCGAGCGGGTGCGCCTCGACCGGGCCACCTGCGCGTTCCCCTATTGCGGGCGACCAGCACGCGGGCTCGACCTCGACCACACCGAGCCCTACCGGTGGGAAGCGGCACCCGGTGCCGGGCAGACGTCGACCAGCAATCTTGCGCCACTGTGCCGAGGCGAGCACCGCGTCAAGACACACCCATCACCGACCGGAGCCAGCCCACCAGGCCCATCCGACGGTCCCGACGACCCACCGCGCGGCATGCCACCCGATCGACGATGGCGCTACCAACGCGACTCGCTCGGCACCTACATCTGGACCAGCCCGCACGGGCTCCGCTACGCCGTCGACTCCACCGGCACCACACCCCTGAACTAACCCGCTAGCGCCGACCCGCCACCCAGCAGGACCTGGCGGGGCCACCGGCACGCCCGGGCGTGGTTTCGAGGGCCGCCGGGGCGGCCACCTCAACCACCAGACGCCACCACCGCCGTACCCGCACGGCCACCGGCGTGTCCAGGCGTGGTTTCGAGGGGTGCCAGCGCACCCACCTCGACCACAGGGAAGCGCGGCCACCTCGACCACCGGGAAGCGCCGCCGCCTCGACCAGCGGAACGCGCGGGCGTCAGGCGCGGAGGTTGTCGAGCAGCACCTGGCGGAACTCGGGGGGCGGGGAGGCGGCGCGCTGGGTCTTCGCGTCGAACGCGACCAGCGTGCAGCGGGAGCGGGACAGCAGGGTGTCGCCGTCGCGGACCTCGGCGGACACGTCGTAGGAGGACGTGCCCACGCGCGAGATCCAGCTCCACGCGTCGTAGGGCTCGGGGCGGAAGAGGATCGGGCGCTTGTACTCGACGTCCATCTGGGCGACGACGACGTTGATGCCGTGGTCGTCGCGCAGCCCGGAGAACAGGCGGTCGAAGACGACGATGCGGGCCTCCTGGAAGTACTCGAAGTACTTCACGTTGTTGACGTGGCCGTAGACGTCGACGTCGGAGAACCGCACGGGCACCGCCCAGTGCCCCGACGGGTCGAGCTGGGAGGGCGGCAGCGCCAGGCGCTGCTGGGGCTCGCCGGGCTCGAGGAAGCGGGCGAGGGCCGTGCGCTCGGCCTCGGTCAGGCGGCGCGGGCGCTCCTCCGCGAAGACGAAGGGCGTCAGCAGGGACGTCGCCCGGAGGTAGACGATCCGGTCGCCGTTCTCGTCGGTGTCGAACACCTCGTAGGCCAGCGTGAACGAAGCGGCTCGGATGTCCGTGACCCACACCTCCACCGCCACGCTCTCGCGCAGGGTCAGCGGCCGCAGGTAGGTCACCCGGTTGGTCGCGACGACGACGCCCTCGGCCAACGCGTCGGCCCGCGGGTCGGGGTTGTGCGTGCGGAGCATGTCGACGCGGGCCTCCTGGAGGTAGTCCACGTAGATCACGTTGTTGACGTGCCCGAGCATGTCGAGGTCGGCCCACCGCAGCGGGCACACGTAGAGGTGGCGCACCTCCGTGATGCTGCCAGAGCCCGCGCCCAGGCGCGCGACCGCGTCCGTGACGCCGGTCACCCCGTCGCCCGGCCCGTCAGGCGGGCAGCAGCTCGGCGAGCTCCTGGCCCCGCGCGCCGGCCAACCGCTCGGCGCCCGCGCGCACGGCGGGGTCGGTGGTGAGGTCCGCGCCGCGCCACGACTGCAGGACGAGACGGAGGCGGCGTCCCGACGACCGCGGTCGCCACGTGCCGACGACCTCGCCGTCGCGCCACACCGCGCCCGGCCGCCCGAGGGTGCGCCACAGGTCCTTGCGCTGCGCCTCGTCCGGCACCACGAGCTCCCGGTCGCGGGTCTGCAGCAGCGGGTCGAACGGGTCGAGCAGGTGCAGCCCGCGCGGAGCGGGCGCGACCTGCGCCGCCGCGACGTCGGCGGCGAGGAGGTAGCGCGGCCCCCGCCCCGGGTCGCCGTCGACGACCACCTCGACGGCGTCACCCCCGGCGACCAGCTCCGCCACCCGCCGGCGCACGTCGGCCTGCGCCGCATCGAGGTGCCCCGCCAGCTGGGCGACGGACAGCGGCCCGTTGACGGCCAGCTGCGCCCCCAGCGCGTCGAGCCGCGGCGGCACGACGGTGGACGGGCCGCTCCAGCGGGGGACGGGCCGCAGCACCGGCGGCGAGGTACCGGGCTCGATCTCGAGGCCGGCGGGCAGCGCGGCGAGCCGGAACGGCTGCTCGAACACGTGGACGGCGGCGCACGGGCGGCACTCCCGCAGGTACGGCGCCGGCAGGCGCCGCGTGAGCTCGGTCGACAGCTCGCCCTTGGTCGTCGGGCCCGTGACGATGTCCCGGACGTGCCCGGCCAGCACCGCGAGGGCCTCGATCACCGGCACCCCCGCCGCCCGCAACGGCCGGGCTGCGTCGAACACGCGCTTCGCCGCGTCGGCCTCCGAGTACGGCGCCATCGCCGCCGCGACGCCCGCCAGGTCCGCGCGACGCACCACCAGGGGCGCCCCGCGCGCGGCCCACACCAGCGCCAGCGCCGCCGGGTCGAGGTCCGGCCCGGGGTCGGCGCCCCGCAGCGCGAGCGACCACCGCGCCCCGGACGGCCCCGTGTCCTGCACCCCCAGGTCCAGCACGCGCTCCGCGCCCCGGTCGCCGGTCAGCCCGTGGGCCCGCGCCCGGAACGCCAGCACCTGCGACCGGTCGAGACGGAGAGCGCCACCCACACGATGCTGTCTAGCACGACCTCCGCGCGCCGCCTCGTAGGATCGGGGGCGTGACGGAGGAGCTCGCGGACGAGACGCGCTGGCTCGAACCCGACGAGCAGCGGTCCTGGCGGGCCCTCCTCATCGGGACGACCCTGCTGATGGACCAGCTCGACGAGGAGCTGCGCTCGGAGTTCTCCCTGTCGTTGACCGAGTACGAGATCCTCGTGCGCCTCTCGGAGACCCCCGATGCCTCGATGCGGATGGCGCTCCTCGCCGACGCCGTGCGCCACAGCCGCAGCCGCATCACCCACACCGTCACCCGGATGGAGAAGGCCGGCCTCGTCACCCGCAGCACCTGCGTCGAGGACGGGCGCGGGGTGCTCTGCGTCATGACCGAGCACGGCTGGGACGTCCTGCGCCGCGCCTCCCACGTGCACGTGCGCGGCGTGCGCCGCCACCTCGTCGACATCGTCGACCCGGCCGACTTCGCCGCCCTGGGCCGCGTGATGGACGCCGTGGCCGACGCCCTCATCGGCGCCCGCCCGGGCCTCGAGATCCGCTGACCCGCACGCACCGAGGGGCCGTACGGCGGGTGCTCCCCGTCGTACGGCCCCTCGGGTCGTGTCGTGCCGCGCGCCTGCGGGCGCCCGGCGTCAGTCGCGCGTGAGGCGGCGGTGCGTCACGCGGTGCGGACGCGCGGCCTCGGCGCCGAGGCGCTCGATCTTGTTGGCCTCGTAGGAGGCGAAGTTGCCCTCGAACCAGAACCACTTCGCCGGGTTCTCGTCGTCGCCCTCCCAGGCCAGGATGTGGGTCGCGACGCGGTCGAGGAACCACCGGTCGTGCGAGGTGACCACGGCGCAGCCGGGGAAGTCGAGGAGCGCGTCCTCGAGCGCCGACAGCGTCTCGACGTCCAGGTCGTTGGTCGGCTCGTCGAGGAGCAGCATGTTGCCGCCCATCTTCAGCGTCAGCGCCAGGTTGAGGCGGTTGCGCTCACCACCGGAGAGGACACCGGCCTTCTTCTGCTGGTCGGGACCCTTGAAGCCGAACGACGCGACGTAGGCCCGCGAGTTCATCTCGAAGTTGGCGACCTTGATGAAGTCCAGCCCGTCGGACACGACCTCCCAGACGTTCTTGTTGGGGTCGATGCCGCCGCGGCTCTGGTCGGCGTACGAGATCTTCACGGTCTGGCCGACCGTCAGGACGCCGCCGTCCGGCTCCTCGCTGCCCGTGATCATGCGGAACAGCGTGGTCTTGCCGACGCCGTTGGGGCCGATGACGCCGACGATGCCGGCGCGGGGCAGCGTGAAGGACAGGTCGTCGATGAGGGTGCGGCCCTCGAAGCCCTTCTCGAGGCCCTTGGCCTCGAGCACGATGTCACCGAGGCGCGGGCCCGGCGGGATGTTGATGTCGGAGGTGTCGATCTTGCGGGCGCGGTCGGCCTCGGCCGCCAGCTCCTCGTAGCGCGCCAGTCGCGACTTGCTCTTCGTCTGGCGGGCCTTGGCGTTGGAGCGGACCCACTCCAGCTCCTTCTCGAGCATCTTGGCGCGCTTCGCGTCCTTCTGCCCCTCGATCTTGAGGCGCTCCTTCTTCGTCTCCAGGTAGGTCGAGTAGTTGCCCTCGTACCCGTGGATGCGGCCACGGTCGACCTCGGCGATCCACTCGGCGACGTTGTCCAGGAAGTACCGGTCGTGGGTGATCGCCAGGACGGCGCCCTTGTAGCTCTTCAGGTGACCCTCGAGCCACTGCACCGACTCGGCGTCGAGGTGGTTGGTGGGCTCGTCGAGCAGCAGCAGGTCGGGCGCCTGCAGCAGCAGCTTGCACAGCGCGACGCGGCGGCGCTCACCACCGGAGAGGTTGTCCACCAGGGCGTCCGGCGGCGGGCAGCGCAGCGCGTCCATCGCCTGGTCGAGCCGGCTGTCGAGATCCCACGCCTCGGCGTTCTCGAGGTCGGTCTGCAGGTCGCCCATCTCGGCCATGAGGGCGTCGAAGTCGGCGTCCGGCTCGCCCATGAGCTCGCCGATCTCGTTGTAGCGGTCGAGCTTGCCCTTGATCTCGGCGACGGCCTCCTCGACGTTCTCGAGGACCGTGCGGCCCTCCGTCAGGGGCGGCTCCTGCTGGAGCATGCCGACCGTTGACTCGGGGTCGAGGAAGGTGTCGCCGTTGTTGGGGTGCTCGAGGCCCGCCATGATCTTGAGCAGCGTCGACTTGCCCGCGCCGTTGGGACCGACGACGCCGATCTTGGCGCCCTTGAGGAACGACTGCGACACGTTGTCGAGCACGACCTTGTCGCCGTGGGCCTTGCGGACGTTGCGCAGGGTGAAGATGAAGTCGGCCATGACGCCGAGCCTAGTTGAGGTGGCGCCCGGCGCGCGCCTCGGTGTCCCCACCCCGCGCCCGTCCCCGGCGCGGCGGCGCAGCGCTCACGCGACGCTCACGCGGCGCGCTCGCTCGCCTCCGTGGTCGGCCCGGTGGCCGGCTCGGCGACCGGCTCGACCTGCGACTGCGCCCCCGTCGTGACGTCGGGCGCGGGACGCTCGCGGACGGGCCCCGAGCGGTGGAAGCGCGCGGTGCCCTTGGTCAGGTCGTGACCGAGCGCGGTGGCCTCGATGACGTGGCGCGTCGCCGTGCCGCCCTCCTGCCGCTCCCACGTCTCGACGACGAGGCGGCCCGTGACGACGACCGGCTGGCCGCGCAGGACGGAGTCGGCCACGTGGTCGGCGGTGTGGCGCCAGGCCTTCACCGTGTACCACGCCGTCTCCCCCGACTGCCACGACCCGTCGCGCGCCTGGCGCTGGGGCGTGGACCCCAGCCGGAAGGAGGCCACCGGCGTGCCGCCGGCGGAGACGGAGTGGTTGACGTCGCTGCCGACCCAGCCCTGGACCGTGATGTAGGTGCTGCTCACGGGTGTTCCCCTCTCGCTCGCGCCCGGCCCCGTGCCGGGCGACGCGTCGAGCCAACCGCAGGTCCGCCGTACGCGCGGGGGCGGCGGCGCGCCTGGGGACGGGCGGACGCGGGGGGCGTCCTGGGGACGGGAAGTGGCGCAGGCGGTGACGCGGTCAGCGGCGCCGCAGCTGCGCGGCGGCGACCTTCTGGCGCACCTGCCGGTAGGCGTCGAGCTCGCCACGCACCGGGGTGAGCACGTGGCGCTCGACCGCCTGGTCGCTGGCGCCCCGCAGGGCCTCGTCCGCCTCCTCGGCGGCCCGTCGCCCCGCCCCCGGGGCGGCGCTGCGGCCGACCAGGGCGAGCACGACCGAGAGCACGAGCGCGACGACGGCGAGCGCGAACCCGGCCGGCAGGCCACCGACCTCGGCCGACGGGGCGGCCCCGACGAGGTCGAGCACGCCCCAGAGCAGGCCGCCCAGGGTCGCGGCGAGGAGGAGCCACTGCGCCACCCGCACCGCCTGCGCCCACCCGGGCAACCAGCCGGTGCGCAGGTCGCTGCGCCCGAGGGCTCCGTCGATCTCGGTGACCAGCTCGTCGACCTGCCCGGTGGCCGCGTGCTGCACCGACTCGGCCCACGCGGGCACGAGGCCGTCGGAGACCCGGTCGCCCAGCGAACGGGCGGCCATCTCCACGCGGGAGCGCTGCACGGTGCCGGCCGCCGGGGCACGCTCGCCCGTCAGGAGCGCCGCGGCGTCGCCGAGGTCGACCTCGACGCGGCGCAGCGGGTCGCGGCCGAACCAGGCCACGGGCGGCCAGGCGGTGGCGCGGCGTACCCGGCCGGTGACCACGGTCTCGACGCTCCCGACGAGCGCAGGCACCCCGGCGGCGGTCGCCACCGCGGTCCGGATCTCCTCGACCGTCGCGCCGGAGAGCTCCGGGGCGGCGGCGTCGCCGGTCGCCACGGACAGCTTCTCGGCGGCCTCGACGATGTCGGCGTCGATGCGCGCGACCATCGCCTTCTTCGCCTCCACGCGGTCCACGATCTCCGCGCGCAGCTCGTCGACGCCCCAACCCTCGCGGGCGCTCATCGGCAGCACGGGGACGCGGGTCAGCCCGTCGTCGTCGAGCAGCTGGCGCACGTCGGCCAGCATCGCGTCGCGCCGGTCCTCCGGCACCGCGTCGAGCTGGTTGAGGACGACGAGCATGACGTCCTGCTGCGCGACGTACGGCTTGAAGTAGCGCTCGTGGACGGCGGCGTCCGCGTACTTCTGCGGGTCCAGCACCCAGATGAGCAGGTCCGTCTTGGTGACGAGGCGCTCGACCTCGAGGTGGTGCGAGACCTCGGTCGAGTCGTGGTCGGGCAGGTCGACGAGCACGACCCCCTCGAGGTCGCCGGACTCGCGGCTCGAGTCGAGCATCGAGTCGCGGCTCGTCTGGTGGCGCGGCGGGATGCCCAGCCACTCCATCAGCTCCTCGGCGCCGTCGGCGCCCCAGATGCACGCCGTGGCCCAGGAGGTGGTCGGGCGCCGCACGCCGACCGACGACAGCTCGAGGCCCGTCAGCTGGTTGAACGTCGACGACTTGCCCGAGCCGGTCGCGCCGGCGATGCCGACGACCGTGTGCGCCGCCGAGAGCCGGATGCGGGTCGTGGCGCGGGCCGCGACCTCCTCCACGTGCGTGACGAGGTCGTCGTCGAGGCGGCCGCGCGCGGTCGCGGCGGCCTCCTCGAGCGCCGTCACGCGGGCGCCGAGGTCGGCGGCCGGCGTCGACGGGCCGGAGGAGGTGGCGGGGGGAAGGGGCGAGCTCATGATCTCCCTCGGGCGGGTGGTCTCGAGGTACGGCGGCGGGCGGGGCCCACCCTAGGGCACGGGCCGTTCAGCGCCGGGTCGCCTTCAGTGCACCGCGGTCCGCGAAGCGCAGGTCGTCGACCCGTCGCGAGGCGGAGCGGACCCGGGCGGCGGCGTCCTCGCTGACCTCGAGGCGGTCGACGACACCGGCGTAGCGGGCCCGCTCCCCCTCCAGCACGGCGCGCACGCGCTCGCGCAGCGCGGTCGTGGCGGACTGCACGAGCCGCGCGGTGGACTGCGGGCCCAGCACGGCGTTGAGCAGCTGGCGACCGGGCGACGCGGGGTCGCTGGACAGCACCACGACCGCGAGGGTCGCGCCGATGCCGTCGACGCCGAAGGCCAGGAAGCGGGCCGAGGTGCGCTTGTCGCCGGACTCCTCGCGGACCAGGTCGGTGACCTCGCGCTGCCACTCGCGGATCGTGCGCTCGGCCTGGCGGGCCACCTCGCGCGCGGGACGCTCCAGGCGGTCGCCGTCGCGCACGAGGCCGGCGCCGGCCTCGGACTCGCGCCACCGGGCGACGAGCGTCGTCGTCGCCCGCTCCGCGTGGGCCACGACCTCCGAGCCCACCGTGGAGGCGACCGCCGCCGCGACCTGCTCGGCCTGCTGCGGCTTGCCCTTGACGGCGTTGACGATGCGGTCGCGGATGAGACCCACCCGCGTCTCCAGCGAGCGCAGCAGCTCCCCGTTGCCGACGAACTCCTGCCAGCGGGCCTCGAGCTCGCCCGCGACGAGCGAGCCGTCGGTCAGCGTCTGCTCGGCCTCGAAGACGACCTCGTCGAAGACGCTGTCGACGCAGAACCGCAGGCGCCGGGCCTCGTCGACCTGCACCTCGGCGGCGTCGGCGATGCTGTGGCTGCTCAGCGACAGGGTGCGCACCGTGCCCGACAGGGTCTGGCGCACCACGGCCTCGCGGGCCTTCTGGTCGGCGGCCAGGCTGGCGAGCCAGGTGACGACGTCCCCGACCTCGTGGGGGGCCAGCACGCCGTCCGGGCCGACGTCGCCCTCGTGGACGATGAAGAGCGGCGAGTCCTTCAGGCCGCGGCTGGCCAGCATGCGGGCGAGGTGGGCGGCGACGGTCTCGACGGCGTCGGCCGGCGTGCGGTCCAGCACGATCGCGACCGCGGTCGAGCGCTCCCCCGCCTCCTTGAGGAACTCCCACGGCACCTGGTCGGCGTAGCGGGCGGCCGAGGTGACGAAGAGCCACAGGTCGGCCGCCGCCATCAGCTGGGCGGCGAGCTCGCGGTTGTGCTTGTCGACGGAGTCGACGTCGGGAGCGTCGAGGATGGCCAGGCCCTTCGGCACCGCGTCGGTGCCGACGAGCTGGAGGCAGCCGGGGTCGGTCGTCGGGTCGGTGACCCGGCGCAGCTCGGGCAGCAGGCGGTCGGGCCCGAACCACGACCCGTCGTCGGGGTGGTGCACGAGCACGGCCGAGCGCGTGGTGGGCCGGAGCACGCCGACCTCGGAGACCTTGTGGCCGACGAGCGAGTTGACCAGCGTCGACTTGCCGGCGCCGGTCGAGCCGGCGACGACGGTGAGCAGCGGCGCCTCGACGGCCATGAGCCGCGGGATCGCGTAGTCCTCCAGCTGGTCGACCATCTCGGCGCGGGCGTCGCGCGCCGTCCCCACGCCGGGCACCTCCAGGGGCAGCACGACCGCCTGCAGCGCGCTGCGCAGCTGCACGAGCGCCGTGAGCATCGGGGCGTTGCCACCGACGCCGAGCCCGCCGGCCCCTCCGGACGCGCTGCGGTTCGACCGCGAGCCCGCGGTCGGGGAGGACCCGTTGTCGGGAGGAGTCATCGAGCGGTCACCACCTGTGGAGGGATCGGGATCTGCGGGCGGGTCGCCGTCATGCGGCGCAGGTGCGCCTGTCCCCGCCGGACGAAGTCGTCGGGTGCCGTGCCGCGGAGGACGCGGTGGTGCAGGAACCCCAGCTCCACCGCCGCCTCCTGATACTCCCGCACCACGCCCTCGGCCGCGACGCCGCCTCCCCGGCGCGCGTCCCGTCGTACCTGCCGGCGCAGCCGGAGGTCCGCGATCC
Source organism: Nocardioides sp. ChNu-99 (assembly GCF_029493445.1). Classification (NCBI taxonomy): domain Bacteria; kingdom Bacillati; phylum Actinomycetota; class Actinomycetes; order Propionibacteriales; family Nocardioidaceae; genus Nocardioides; species Nocardioides sp. ChNu-99. The sequence goes on from NZ_JAHWBL010000022.1 coordinate 27,139, forward strand.
AGGGGATGTCGGAGGCCGGGAGCAGACCGCGGGCCGCCGCGTCCTGCAACGCGGTCGTCAGCACCCTCCGCTCGGTCGAGCGGCACCAGACGGCGGCCGCGACGAGGCCGAGGAAGGCGGGGAACATGAGGAGCGTGTAGGTGCCGAGGAAGCCGACCGGCAGCGCGCTGGACGCGTTCCACAACGCGTGCCACCCCACCGCGACGGCGTACCCCACCAGCGGGGCGGCCAGGCGCACGAAGCCCGAGCGCGAGCCCACCGCGACGCCGACGCCGATGCCGATGAACGCGGTGAAGAACGGGTGCGCGAAGGGGCTGAGCAGGCAGCGGACGACGAACGTGCCGGTCAGCGCGGCGACGCCGCCGGGCCCCACGTCGGCACCGCCGTCGTACGCCGCGGCGAGGTAGAGGATGTTCTCGGTGAAGGCGAAGCCGACGCCGACCATCCCGGCGTACACGATGCCGTCGAGGACGCCGTCGAGCTCGTGGCGGCGCCACCACAGGAGCAGCACGAGGAAGAGGCCCTTGGTCGCCTCCTCCGTCACCGGCGCCACCAGCACCGCGGAGGTCACCCGGTCCATCGGCGCCACGAGGCCGCCGACGCCGCCGAGCACCACGGCCGCCGTGGTGGCCACGAAGGCGCCCCACAGCAGGCCCGCGACGAGGAGGTTGCGCGGCTCGGGCTCGTAGCGGTCGAGCCACAGGTAGACGGCGACCACGGGTCCCACCGGGACGGCGGCCAGCACCGTCGCCACGAGCAACGTGCCCGGCGCGCCCGAGAGGGCCAGGAGGGCGAGCACCCCGAGGGCGCCGAGCCCCACGAGCGACCACACCACCACGGTGAAGGCGACGTTGTCGCGGTGGCGGGTGGGCATGCCCGCCACCCTAACCGAGCAGGGGCGCCCCCGCGGGGCCGTCGCCGACGGCTCTCCCCAGGTCAGCGGGTCCGGCGCGGGCCGCGCGTACCCTGGCCGCCATGGGTGAGGAGAGCGCACAGGCCCCCGACGTCACGACCCCCGCCGAGGGCGGCGAGGACCTGAAGGTGGAGTCGCACGACCCCGCGGTGCCCGAGGCGTACGCCGCGTTCATGCGCACCGGCTGGGCCGACGTCGAGCGCGAGCTGCCCCCGCACCCCGTCGTGCCGTGGGCGGAGCAGCGGCGCGCCCGGCTGGCCGAGGCGTTCCCCGGCGAGCGCCTGGTGCTGCCGGCGGGCACCTTCAAGGTGCGCTCGAACGACACCGACTACCGGTTCCGGCCCGACACCGCCCACACCTACTTCTCCGGCAACCAGACGACCGACGCGGTGCTCGTGGTGACCGACGGCGAGCCGGTGCTCTACGCCCGCCCCCGCTCGGGACGCGACACCGACGAGTTCTTCCGCGACCGGCAGTACGGCGCGCTGTGGGCCGGCGAGCGCCCGTCGTTGCGCGAGCTCGAGCAGTCCCTCGGCCTGCCCGTGCGCCACCGCGACGAGCTGGCGGCCGAGCTGGCCCGCACCGGCACGAAGACCCGCGTGCTGCGCGGCCTCGACGCGGAGGTGGACGCCGGTGCCGCCCCCGACGAGGCCCGCGACGCCGAGCTGGCCCGGGTCGCCTCCGAGCTGCGGCTGGTGAAGGACACGTGGGAGGTCGACCAGCTCCAGGAGGCCTGCGACATCACCACCCTGGGCTTCGAGGACTCCGTGCGCGAGTGGGACCGCGTGCGCGAGCACGGCGAGCGCTGGCTGGAGGGCACCTTCTTCCGCCGGGCGCGCGCGATGGGCAACGACCTCGGCTACGACTCCATCGTGGGCGCCGGCTCGCACGCCACGACGCTGCACTGGATCGACAACACCGGGCCCGTCCTGCCCGGCCAGCTGATCCTCCTCGACATGGGCGTGGAGAACCGCAACCTCTACACCGCCGACGTCACCCGCACCCTCCCGGTCGACGGCACCTTCACGCCGCTGCAGCGCGACCTCTACGAGCTGGTGCTCGCCGCCCAGCAGGCGGGCATCGACGCGGTGCGCCCGGGCGTGGCGTTCACCTCGGTCCACCAGGCGTCGATGACGGTGCTCGCCCACGGCCTCGGCGACCTCGGCCTGCTCCCCTGCTCCCCGGAGGAGGCGCTGTCCCCGGACAGCCGCGTCTACGCGCGCTGGACGCTGCACGGCACGAGCCACATGCTCGGCATGGACGTGCACGACTGCGCCCGCTCCGCCCCCGAGGTCTACCCGCGCGGCGACCTCGCCGAGGGGATGGTCCTGACGGTCGAGCCCGGGCTCTACTTCCAGGCCGACGACCTGCTGGTGCCCGAGGAGCTGCGGGGCATCGGCATCCGCATCGAGGACGACGTGCTCGTCACCGCCGACGGCGCCCGCAACCTCTCGGCGGCCCTGCCGCGCACCGTCGCCGACGTCGAGGCGTGGATGGGCTCGCTGCTCCCCTGACGGGCACTCCCCCGGCGGGGCACTCCCCGACCGGGCACTCCCCCGGCGGGGCACTCCCGTGGGGGTGCGGCGGGGATCAGGCCCGGCCGCGGGCCAGCGTGCAGAAGCGGCCGACGGCCACCTCGCACGCCCGCGCGAGCTGGTCGCGCGTGCCGGCGTCGAGCCCCGGCTCGGCGAGCCCGGTGAGGACCGACGTGGCCCAGCGGGAGCGGCGGGCCACGTCGGGCTCGGCCGAGACCTCGGCGTCGTCGCCCACCACGTCGCACGCCAGGGCGCCCTCGACGCAGAGGTCGACGAACCGGGACCGGGCCGTGGCCACGGGCCGCACGAGCTCGTCGACGGCGCGGGTGACCTGCTCGACGAGGAGCACGTGGAGGGCGATCGCGTCCATGCCCGCCCCAACGAGGGACGGGTCGGGACGTCACCGCCCCCGGGGGACGGCCGCGTCACCCCCCGCGGGGTGCGGCATCACCAGGGGCTGGGCTCGTAGTCCTTGAGGAAGCAGCCGAACACGTCCTCACCGGCCTCGCCCCGCACGATCGGGTCGTAGACGCGGGCGGCGCCGTCGACGAGGTCGAGCGGTGCGTGCCAGCCCTCGGCCGCGATGCGCAGCTTCTCGTGGTGGGGGCGCTCGTCGGTGATCCAGCCGGTGTCGACGGCCGTCATGAGGATCTGGTCGGTCTCGAACATCTCCCCCGCGCTCGTGCGGGTCAGCATGTTGAGCGCCGCCTTCGCCATGTTGGTGTGCGGGTGGCCCGGGCCCTTGTAGCGGCGCGAGAACTGGCCCTCCATGGCGGAGACGTTGACGACGTACGCGCGGCGGGCGCCCCGCCGTACCGCCTCGCGCATGGCGGGCCGCAGCCGGCTGATGAGCAGGAACGGAGCGACCGAGTTGCAGAACTGCACCTCGAGCAGCTCGAGGGGGTCGACCTCGTCGACGACCTGGGTCCAGGAGTTGTTGGTCTGCACGTCGGGCAGCAGGCCGCCCGCGTCGACGGCGGTGCCGGCGAGGTGCGCCTCCAGGCTGGCGTTGCCGGCCTTGAGCGCCAGCGCGGTCATCGTCGCGGCGCTGTGCGCGGCCAGGGCGTGCTCCGCGGACTCGCCGTCGTGGTGGGCGACCGCCACGTCGGCCAGGGCGCCCGCGATGGCGGCGGGGTGGGCCTCGGACACGCGGTCGAAGGTGACCATCTCGGGCAGCACGCGGTCGGTGGGCAGCGGGGCGGACTCCATCTCCACGAGCTGGGAGTAGGCGCCGGGGCTGCGCCGGACCGTCTGGCAGGCGTTGTTGACGAGGATGTCGAGCGGGCCGTCGGCCATGACGTCGTCGGCCAGCGCGAGCACCTGGGTGGGGTCGCGCAGGTCGATGCCGACGACCTTGAGGCGGTGCAGCCAGTCGTCGGAGTCCTCCAGCGCCGCGAACCGGCGCACCGCGTCGCGGGGGAAGCGCGTCGTGATGGTCAGGTGGGCGCCGTCGCGCAGCAGCCGCAGCGCGATGTACATCCCGATCTTCGCCCGGCCCCCGGTCAGCAGCGCGCGGCGACCGGTGAGGTCGGTGCGCTGGTCCCGCTTGGCGTGGCTCATCGCGGCGCAGCGCGGGCACAGCCAGTGGTAGAACGCGTCGACGAGGGTGAAGTCCTCCTTGCAGATGTAGCAGCCGCGCGCGGTGATGAGCTCGCCCGCGAACGCCCCCTTCGCCGTCGAGACCAGGGGGATGCCGGCGGTCTCGTCGTCGATCCGCATCGCCGACCCGGTCGCCGTGCTCTCGATGATCCGCTGGTCGTGCACCTGCCGCGTCATGCGGATCTCGGCCCGGCGGGTCTTCTTGATCAGCTTGTACATGTACGACGCGGCGCGCTTCACCGTCGTCACGTCGGGGTGGTCGGGCGGCAGGTCCGCGACCTGCTGCAGCACCCGCAGCGCGGTCGCCATCTCGGCGGGGTCGATGCCGGCAGGACCGGCGCTGGGTACGGCGTCACTCACCGGGAGAGGGTACGGCGCCGGGCGTCGGCGGGCGGAAACGCCGACCACGGCCCCGGCCGGCGCGCCCGGCCGGCCTCAGCCCCGCGCCACGCCCCGCAGCGAGCCCTCGACGAGCTCCTCGCTGGACGCGAAGCACGCCACGCGGCGCTCCCCCGCGTCCCAGGCCTCCTCGGTCGGGGGCACGAACGCCGGGTAGGTCGTCTCGGCCCCGGCGTAGTTCGCCTCGCCCGCGTACGAGAAGAAGAGGTCGTCGCAGTCGAAGCCGACCTCGTCCCACAACGTGTCCTCGTCGGGGTAGTCGTCCCCGTCGACCTCGACGAAGCCCGCGAGCTCCGCGTCGTGCCACCCGGCGCAGTCGACCGTCGCCGCCACCGTCTCCAGCGGGTCGCCCCACCAGAGCTGGTAGTTCAGCTCGTGGTCGAGCACGCAGTCGCCGGCCGCGAGGTCCACCAGCGGCACGTCCTGGGCCAGCGGCGTCACCGACGCCCGCTCCTCGGCGTCGCCCAGCTCCTCGGGGTCCATCGCGTAGTCCTCGTCGAACCCCTCGTCGAACCCCGCGTCGAACCCGGCGCCGACCTCGTCCAGCTCGTCGCGGAGCTCCTGCACGTCGCCCTGGAGGCGCTCGACGGTCGCCTCGCGCCGGGCGGTGTCACCGGCCTGGACCAGCAGGACGGTGCCGACCACGGCCGCGACGGCGAGCCACGCCGTACCGACCACGAGGGCGGCCACCGCCATGCCGCGACCGGGGCGCCCGCGCGGCCGGGACCCCAGCCCGATTGCGCCGAGCACGACACCGAGGAGGTTGGTGACGACGAGAGGCACGCACGCCAGGGCCAGCGCCAGCGTCGGCACGAGGCCGGCGTCCTCACGGACGGGCGGCTGCCACGGCAGGGGGTACGGCGGGTGCTGCGGCGCGGGCGCGGGGTGCGGCGTCTGGGTGCTCATGCGTCTGACCGCCCGAGCGAACCACGGCGGAGCTCCTCCGACGTGGCGACGCAGACGATCTCGCGGTCCCCGAACTCCCAGGACTCCGGGGTCGGCCAGTAGAAGCTCATCCACACGTCCGCGTAGGCGCCGGCCTCGCCGGCGTACGTGTCGTAGTGGTCCCAGCACCGGTCCTCGGTGTCGGCGAAGAACGCGTCGTCCTCCTCCGGCAGCTCGTCGACCCGGTACGCCCCGACCACCTCGAGCGGGTGTGCCTCGCTGCAGTCGACGAGGTCCACCTCCTCGCTGACGAACGGCTCCCCGCTCGACTCGGGGTCCAGCAGCCCGTCGAAGAAGCAGTCACCGACCTCGAGGTCGAAGAGCGCGACCTTCTCGGCGTCGAGGTCCTCGACGTACCAGGGGTCGGCCGCCTCGCTGGTCACGCTCGACGCCTCCTCCGACCACGCCGACCCGCCCTCGAGACCGACGACCGCGAAGGTCCCGACGACCACGGCACCGAGGAGACCGACGACCGCGACCCCGGCGACGACCAGGCCGACGACGAGACCGGTACGGCGGCGGCGCGGCGGCGCGGGCGGGCCGGGGTACGGCGCGCCCCACCCCCCGGCGTACGGCTGCGGCGCGTGCTGCTGCGGTGGGAACGGCTGCTGCACGGGCGGCTCGGGCGCGGGGCCGGGCGGCGGGTACTGCGGCTCGTCGGGCATGGGTCGTCGGTCCCCTCGGCTCGTGGTGCGGTCGTACGAGCCCGTCGGCGTCGCAACGCCCGCATGCTCCCATCCCGCGCGGGATCACGCGGGCGGAACGGGGCAACAGCCGGTGCCCCCGAGCGGTGATCCGGGCAACAGGCCTCAGCGGAGCACGACGGTGCCGCGCGCCCGACGCGCCGGCTCCCACCAGTCGCGCAGCCCCGAGAAGGCGACGACGAGGAACAGCGCCACCCCCACGGCGAAGACCACGATCCCCCAGCCCGGCCCGACGTCCTCGGCCGACAGCGAGAGGAGGGCGAAGATGCCGGCCACCACGGTGCCGACGACGAGCAGCGTCGCGGTGAGCCCGACGACCTTCTGCGTGCCCGCCGTGGCGGAGGCGGTGGCGATGAGGGCCAGCAGGTAGAGGGCGACCACGGTGACGAGGAGGAGGCCGAGGAACCCGATCCCGGCCGCGATGGAGAAGCCCTCGACGTCGCCCTCGCTGTCGCGGAAGGTCAGGGCGCGGAAGCCCGTGGTCAGGAGGCTGGCCATGACGTCCTCCTCGTCGGAGCCCTGGTTGACCGGGATGAACGGCAGCAGCTGGCCCAGCACCAGGCAGATCGCGCTGGCCCACGCCACCGCCCTCACCACCAGGTCCTCCAGCCGCTCGACCCGCTGCCCCAGCAGGCGCAGCTCGCGCTCCACGATCGTCTCCACCGCTCCACTCCTGTCGTCGCTGCCCCGGCGCGCCCGGGCCGGCGGGTGCCCTACCCCGCGGGAGCCGCCCTCATTCCCCGTGGCGCACGCAACGTCCCCGGCGGCCCTACACTGCTGCCCGGACCGGCGTCGTGGCCGGACGGACCCTCCGGTTCCGTCCCCGCGAACGGTCCCCGCCTCCGTAGCTCAGCTGGATAGAGCAGCGGCCTTCTAATCCGCCGGTCACAGGTTCGAATCCTGTCGGGGGCACCGCGCAGGACGTCCGCCCCGCTGCACGAGCGCGCCCGGGGCCGCAGGTTTGGCGGCGACCACCCGAAGGTAGGGAGGGGGCGGCGCCGCGGGAGGCGGCGCCGTACCCGATCAGAGAGAGACACCCCCATGCGCAAGCGCCAGAAGTTCGCCTCCGTCGCCGTGGCCGCCGTCCTCGCGGCCTCGCTCACCGCCTGCGGCGGTGACGACGAGTCGAGCGACGACGCCGAGAGCTCGGAGTCGAGCACCACCGAGGACGCGTCCGAGGAGCCCGCCGACGAGGAGACCTCGGAGGACGAGGAGTCGGAGGACTCCGACTCCGGCAGCGGCTCGGCGGGCGGCTCCTCCGCCGGCGAGCTCACCGAGCCCGGCGCCCAGCTGAAGCTGGGCGAGACCGCGACCGTCCCGATGTCGTACGCGGGCGAGGACGGCGTCATCGAGGTCACCGTCACCGAGATCCGCGAGGGCGACCCGGCCGACCTCGCCGACGTCGAGGACTCCGACGGCATGACGCCGTGGCACATCTCCTACGAGATCTCGGGCGTCGAGAACGCCGAGGCGATCGGCGGCATGCAGCTGAGCCTCGACGGCCTCACCGCCGCCGGCGACAGCGCCGCCCAGCTCATCAGCTTCTCCGGCGGCATCGGCGGCTGCGAGACCGAGTCGGCCGCGTCCGACTGGGACGGCTCGGCCTTCGAGACCTGCAACACGGTCGTCTCGGCCGAGCCGGTCACGCAGGCCGCGTTCGGCGAGGGCGACGACTACAGCCTCATCCTGGGCTCGCCCGTCATCTGGGAGTGAGCCGGGGGCGGACCGTCCACCCGCAGCAGCACGCCGTACGACGGCAGACGACGACGCCCCGGGGATCCCGACCCCCGGGGTGTCGTCCCGTTCCCGGCGGCCCGTCTTGTCCCCGGGGGCACGATCGGGGCATGGACATCGACCACACCCGACCCGACGGCGTCGACGACGCCACCGTGGAGGCCCTCGGCAAGCTGTCGGAGGCCCTCGAGGCCGTGGAGGAGGCGCGCGGCCACCTCTACGCGTTCCACCGCCGCTGCGGCACGGCCGACCTGACCCTGGGCGACGCCGTCGACCAGCTGCGCGCGGCGGGCCACGGCGAGCTCGCCGACCGGCTGGACCGAGAGATCGTCGGGCGCAACATCATCCACGGTCGCTGGTCGTTCCAGGTGGTGGAGGACTACGACGACGGCTACTACGCGACCTTCAAGGCGCTCGAGAAGGACGCCCGCGACGCCCTGCTGGAGGGCCGGAAGCACGTCTACGAGTCGGAGATGAAGGAGGGGCGGCGCACCCACGGCGAGCCGGGGCACGAGTACCGCCCGTGAGCGTCCTGCGCACGGCAGGCCGCCTGCTGCTCGGCTCCGTCATGGTCGGCGCCGGCGTCGCGCACCTCACCACCGCCCGCACCGAGTTCCAGGCCCAGGTGCCCGCGTGGGTGCCGGTGGACGAGGACCTCGTGGTCGTCGGGTCCGGCGTGGTGGAGATCGGCCTGGGGGCGGCGCTCCTGCTGGCCCCGCCGCGCCACCGGCGTCTCGCCGGCGGGCTGCTCGCCGCGTTCTTCGTCGCCATCTTCCCGGGCAACGTGGCGCAGTACGTCGAGGGCACCGACGCCTTCGGCCTGACGAGCGACCGGGCGCGGCTGGTGCGCCTCTTCTTCCAGCCGCTGCTGGTGCTGTGGGCCCTGTGGGCGGGCGGGTGGCTGCGTCGCTCGCCCGACCGGCAGGATGAGCGTCCGTGACGTTCACCGAGGTCCTGTTCCCCGGGCGGCACCACGCCGTCACCGCCTTCCAGGTCGAGCACCTGCGCCGCCTCCTGGCGGGCGACGTCCGGTTCCCCGACGGGCGTCCCGTGGAGGTGACCTCCGACGCGGTCGTCGTCTGGCCCGTCACCTCGGCCACCCACGCCTGGACCCGGCGCAACCCGCTGCCGGGCCACCGCCGCGAGGCGCTGGTCGAGCGCGTCAGCGCCGCCGCCGGGCTGCCGAGCCTCGTCGTACCGGTTCCGGACGTGCCGCAGCACCCCCGGTTCGCGGCCCTCGTCGTCACCACCGTCGCCACCGCGCTCCCCCACCGGCCGGCGCCCGCGCCCGACCACACCCTCGTGGCCTGCTCGACCCCGGCCGTCGCGGACTCCTACCGCGAGCTCGGGTTCACCGTCGTCGGGGTCGAGGACACGGTCGAGGAGGAGCCCGAGGACCAGCCCGGCCGCCCCTGGGAGGTCGTGCAGCGCCTCGCCCACGGCGACGAGTCGTGGCGCCTGCTGGCCCACCCCGAGACGGTGGCCTTCTACGAGCGGTACGGCGTGCCCGACCTCGTCGTCGACCTCTTCTCCGACCCGGTGGTCTCCAGCGAGGGCGACCTGACCACGACGCGGGACTACCGCACGTACGCCGCGTCCTTCGAGACCGCCTCGGCCCGCAAGTTCGAGCAGGTCGGGCCGCTGCTGCAGCCGGGCCGCGTCGTGGACGTCGGCTGCGCGACCGGTGGGCTGCTGGAGCAGGTCGCGGCCGACCCGCGGTTCGAGGAGTCCGACCTCTTCGGCGTCGACGTCGCCCGCCCGCTGCTCGAGGAGGCCGAGCACAAGAAGGCCACGGGCGTCTTCGCGAACCCCAACATCTGGTTCGTGCGCGCCAACATCCTGGGCGGGCCCGTGATGCCGGCGGGCTCCGTCGACTCGACCGTCACCGTGGCGCTGACCCACGAGCTGTTCTCGTACGGCGCGGGTCGCGCCGACGTGGAGGCGTTCGCCCGGCGGGTCCACGAGCACACCCGCGTCGGGGGCGTCTGGGTGAACTCCGACGTGCTCGGCCCCGCCGAGCCCGACCGCGAGGTGCTGCTCCGGCTGCGCGCCGACGACGGCGCGACCCCCGAGCAGGCCCGGACCGACCTCGACGACCTGCCGGCCGAGGACGTCGCGGCGTACGTCGAGGGCCTGTCGACCGCTGGCCGGATGGTGCAGTTCGTCCACGACTTCCCGCGCCTGTCCGGCTCCGGCTTCACCGCCACCCGGGAGCCGCTCGACGTCGAGGTCGAGGGCACCACCACGTGGCGGCTGCGGCTCGGGGACGCGATGGAGTTCCTGACGACCAAGGACTACGCCGACAACTGGCTGAGCGAGTGCCACGAGCAGTTCTGCGGGCTGTCGATGGCCGACTGGCGCGACCTGCTCACCGACGCCGGGTTCGAGCTCGACCCCGGCCACGGGGCGTGGCGCAACGACTGGATCGTCGAGCACCGCCTCGCCCCCGTCGCGGAGCTGCTCGACCCCGCCACGGGTGAGGCGCTGCCGTGGCCGGACACCCACGTGCTGAGCGTCGCGCGGCGCCCGCCGGGCTGAGCGCGGCCCCGGGACACGCCGGAGGCCCTCCCCGCTGCTGCGGTGGAGGGCCTCCGGTGGTGGTACGGCATCAGGGACTCGAACCCCGAACCCGCTGATTAAGAGTCAGCTGCTCTGCCAATTGAGCTAATGCCGCGCGGTGAAGCGGGTAGAACTCTACCTGCGAGTGACGAGGGAGCAAAATCGGCCGCGCGCGCCCGGCGGCGCCGGCCGGGACGGGCCGCACCCGTCCACGTTCTGCGCGCAACGGCTGTCGTCGGGCCGCCCAGCGGTCACAATGGCGCGGGGAGCCGGCCGCCGGGCGGTCGGGACGCGGGAACGGGAGGGTCGAGTGGCCACGCAGGAGCACGTCGTGACGCGCCCGGTGGCGCCCGCGTGGCTCCCCGTCGCGGTCCTCGTGGGCGCCCTCGCCGTCGGTGTCGTGGTCGTGCAGCTCGCGCACTCCTGGGTGGAGGCGTTCAGCGTGTCCCCCGTCGGCCTCCTCACGGGGGCGGCGCTCCTCGCCCACCGCTGGTGGCGCCTGCCCGTCGTCGCGGGCGGCGGCCTGGTGGTCGCGGCCACCCTCACCTCGGTCGGGGCCCAGGGCTCGACCGTCCTGGGCATGAGCCTCAGCACCGTGCTGCAGGCCGGCATCGGCGTCCTCGTGCTCGCCCGGACCGGGCAGCGGGACGGCCGCGCCGCCCTGCGCACGCAGGGCGACCTGGCCCACTGGCTCGCCGCGGGACTGGCGGGCCCGCTCGTGGGCGTCGCCGCGCTCGCCGGCGTGTTCGTGGCCGACGACCGCGAGCTGGCGCCCAGCACCCTGGCGCTGCTGCTCGTCGCCGCCGTGCTCTCGCAGCTGCTCCTCGTGCTGCCCTTCCTCGACGTCGACCGGTCCCCCCGCCCGGCCAGCGAACCCGAGCGGGCCGCCCAGTGGGGGGCGGTGCTCGTCTCCACGGTGGCGGTGTTCCTCCTCCAGACCGACGTCGCGTGGGCGTTCGTGGTCGTCCCGCTCCTGGCCTGGGGGGCGCTCCGGCTGCGGCTGCGCGAGATGGTGCTGCAGCTGCTGGGCCTCAGCACCACCGTGCTGGCCCTCGGCGCCATCGGGGTGGGCCCCTTCGGGCTCGCCGACACCGGCGACGCCGTCGTGGAGGCGACGCAGCTGCTGCTCTTCCTCCTCAGCGGCGTGCTGCTCGTGGTGCCCTACGCCCTCGTGGCCCAGCAGTTGCGGGACCGCTCCGCCGAGGCCCACCGCGAGCGCGAGCTCGTCGGCCGGATCATGGCCTCGGCCACCCGCACCGCGATCATCGGCACGGACCGGAACGGCCGGATCACCCTCTTCAACGTGGGCGCCGAGACGCTGCTGGGCTACACCGCGGAGGAGATGCTCGGGCGCACCCCCGACGTGCTCGTGCCCCGCGCCGAGCTGCAGAGCCAGGCCGACGCGGCCGGCGCGGCGCCCCAGTTCGTGCGCATCGCCCGCGCGCTGTCCCGCCAGACCACGGAGGCGCGCGACTGGCGCCTGCGGCGCAAGTCCGGCGAGGTGCGCACCCACTCGCTCACCATCACGCCCATGAGCGACGAGCGCGGCGCGACCGTCGGCTTCGTGTGCACCTCGGAGGACGTCACCTCCCGCGTGCAGCGGCAGGACGCGCTGCTCGCCGCGCTGCTGACCGAGCGCGAGGCGGTCCAGCGGCTCGAGCAGGCCGACCGCATGAAGGACGCCCTGGTCTCGACCGTGAGCCACGAGCTGCGCACGCCGCTGACGAGCATCCTCGGCTACGCCACGATGCTGGCCGACGGAGACTTCGGCGACCTGCCCGCGCCGGTGGGCCAGACGATGGAACGGATCCTCAACAACGGCGAGCGGCTGCGCTCGCTGGTCGAGGACCTGCTGGTGCTCTCCCGCGTCAACGCCGGGGCCCTCGAGCTCGACGCGCGGCCCACGGACGTGCGGGACGTGGTGCGGTCGGCGTACGACGTGGTGGCCCCGTCGGTCGACCGCCGCGACCTCGACGTGCGCCTCGAGCTGCCCGACGACGCGGCCGTGGTCGACGGTGACGCGGGCATGTTGGAGCGGGTCGTGCTCAACCTCCTCACGAACGCCGTGAAGTTCACGCCCGACGGCGGCCGCGTCGACGTGTCGGTCAAGCTCGAGCCCGACGAGGTGGTGCTCGAGGTCAGCGACACGGGCATGGGCATCCCCGTCGAGGAGCAGGACCAGCTCTTCACCCAGTTCTTCCGCTCCTCGCTCGCGAAGCAGGAGGCCGTCCAGGGCACCGGCCTGGGCCTGTCCATCGCGCGCGCCATCGTGGACCAGCACGGCGGGGTCATCGGCGCCACCTCGGAGCCGGGCACCGGCACGACGTTCCTCGTCGTGCTCCCCCGCCTCCTCGCGCCGGCCCCCGCCGTCGAGCCCGGCGCCCGCCGGGTCGACGTGGTGACCCCCGTCGACGCCCTCGACGCCCTCGACGCCAGAGGTTAGGGTCGCCTAAGTCTCCCGTCCGGGCGGCGGGGAGCCGACGAGGAGGCAGCGGGTGGAGCGGCTGGAGCGCGACGCCCACGGCATCGCCCACGTCCACGCGGACACCCTCGCGGGGCTGGCCCGGCTGCACGGCGCCGCCACCGCGCAGGACCGCACGTGGCAGCTGGAGCTCGTCCGCCGCCGCGCGACCGGCACCGTCGCCGCCCTCGTCGGCCCGGCGGGCGTCGCCTGGGACACCCTCGTGCGGCGCGCCGACCTGCCCGCCCTCGCCCGCCGCGCGTACGACGACCTCGACGCCCCGACGCGCGACTTCCTCGCGGCCTACGCCGCCGGCGTGAGCTCCGGGCTGCGCGACGACACCCCCGAGCTGGTCGCCCTCGACGCCGCCCCGGTCGCCTGGGAGCCCTGGACGCCGGTCGCCGCCCTCCTCGGGCACAACCTCCTCTTCGGCAGCTTCCCGCAGAAGCTGTGGCGGCAGCGGGTCGTGGACGCGCTGGGCGAGGCCGGAGCCCGGCTGCTGTCCGCCGAGGGCGTCGCCACCTCCGGCAGCAACGCGTGGGCCGTCGGCGGGGCACGCACGGCGTCGGGCCTCCCCCTCGTCGGCGGCGACCCCCACCGCGTCATCGAGGCCCCGGGCGTCTACCAGCAGGTGCGGCTCGTGCTGGCCGGCGACCCGAGCGGTGGCGGCGGCTTCGACGTCGCCGGGTTCGCGTTCGTCGGCGTCCCCGGGGTGCAGCACTTCGCGCACGCCGGCCCGGTCGCGTGGGCCATCACCAACGCGATGGCCGACACCGAGGACCTGTACGCCGAGCGGCTGCGGCGCCGCGGGCGGCACGTCGAGGCCCTCGGCCCGGACGGCTGGGAGCCGGCCGGGGTACGGCGGGAGCAGGTCGAGGTCCGCGGTGCCGACCCGGTGGAGGTCGACGTGGTGACGACCCCCCGCGGCGTCGTCGTCTACGAGGAGGCCGCCACCCCCGACGCCGACGGCTCGACGACGAGCAGCGCCACGAGCCTGCGGACCGCCCCGTGGGTCGCCGGCCGGTGCGGGCTGGACGCCCTCCTGCCGCTGCTGCGGGCCCGCACCGTCGACGACGTCGACCGCGCCCTCGACCGCTGGGTGCTGCCCGTCAACAACGTCGTCGTCGCCGACGACCGCGGCGCCGTGCGCTACCGCGTGGCCGGCCTCGTGCCCCGGCGCCCGGACGCGCACCGCCGGGGCGTGGTGCCCGCCGAGCGCGTCGGACCCGACGGCGGGTGGGACGGCTGGCTGGCCGACCTCCCCCGGCACGACGTGCCGCCCGACGGGCAGGTGGTGACCGCGAACGAGCGCCGCGGGGCGGAGAGCGAGCCGATCGGGGCGTCGTTCGCGCCGCCGTACCGGGCCCGGCGCATCGCCCGGCTGCTCGACGGGCGCACGGGGCTCGAGGCCGACGACTTCGCGGCGATCCACCGCGACACCCTGCTGCTGAGCGCCGCCCGCACGCAGGCCCTGCTGGCCGCGCTCCCCGAGCCCGGGCCGGCCGGGGCGCCCGTGCGCGAGGCCGTCCTGGCGTGGGACGGGCACGCCGAAGCGGGGTCGGGCGGCGCCGCCGCCTTCGCCGCCTGGCGCTCCGCCCTCGTGCGGCTCCTCGTCGCAGAGCCGGCCTTCGACGCGCTGCGCGACCCCACGACGTACGGCGGGGAGCTCGCGCCGTACCAGTCGCTCACCGCCCGCCTCGCCCTCGCGCTCGACGCCCTCCTCGAGGCCGAGCGGCCCTTCGGCGTCGACGTCGCGGCGCTGGCCGTGCGGGCGTTCGAGGACGCCGCCGGCCACCCGGCGACGTGGGGCGAGAGCCACGTGCTCGACCCCGCGCACGGCTTCGAGCTGCTCGGCGTCGACCTCGCCACGCACCCGGTGCCGCTGGTGACACCCCGCGTGGCGCTCTCCGGGGACGGCGACACGGTGCGTTGCACGGGGTCGCTGCCCGGCACCACCGACGCCAGCTGGCGGGGGTCGGTGGCCCGCTACGTGTGGGACCTCGCCGATCGCGGTCGCGGCGGGTGGGTCGTGCCGCTCGGCGCGTCCGGGCACCCCGGGGCCCACTCCCACGACCAGCTCGACGCCTGGGTGCGGGGCGACCTGCTGCCCTGCCCCACCGACCGTCCTGCCACCGACCGTCCCGAGGAGGACGCATGACCGCTCCCCTGCCCGAGCCCCCGTCCCCCGCCCGCCCGGTGCTCCACGAGCGACGCGCTCCCGGCCTGGGCCACCTCACGCTCGCCGAGCTCGACCCCGCCACCGAGGCCGGGATCGTGCACGCCTGGACCCGTGAGGAGCGCGCCCGCTTCTGGATGATGGGCGACAAGTCGCCGGACGAGGTCCGCGACATCTACACGTGGATCGACTCCCAGCCCACGCACGCGGCGTACCTCGTGCGCCTCGACGGCGAGCCCACCGCCCTCTTCCAGACCTACGACCCGCGGGCGGAGGAGGTCGGGGAGCTGTACGACGTGCAGCCCGGCGACGTGGGCGTGCACCTCATGACGGGGCCCCTCACCACCCCCCGGCCGGGGTTCACGCCGCAGGTGGTGGCGCTCGTGCTCGGGGCCTGCTTCGCCGACCCGGCGACCACGCGCGTGGTGGCCGAGCCCGACGCCCGCAACGCGAAGGTGCAGGCCCGGCTCGACGCGATGGGCGTGGCCCGGGGCCCCGAGGTTCGGCTCAGCACGAAGCCGGCCGTGCTGCGGTTCCTCGACCGCGCGACGTACGACGCCCTCGTCGCCACCCTCGGCTGAACGGCCGGAGCCCCCGACGCGCGAGGCGTCGGGGGCTCCGGACGGTGGGGTGAGTAACGGGACTTGAACCCGCGGCCCCCTGGACCACAACCAGGTGCTCTACCAGCTGAGCTATACCCACCACGACCACGCGCACGGCTTGCACCGCGACGGGCCGGGAAGAAGTGTAGCGGCACTCAGGCGGTGCTCTGACCACCCGGGTCGG
This sequence comes from Nocardioides sp. ChNu-99, assembly GCF_029493445.1. Classification (NCBI taxonomy): domain Bacteria; kingdom Bacillati; phylum Actinomycetota; class Actinomycetes; order Propionibacteriales; family Nocardioidaceae; genus Nocardioides; species Nocardioides sp. ChNu-99. Next base: position 42,950 of record NZ_JAHWBL010000022.1, read on the forward strand.
CGACCGGGGCGTGGAGGCCCGTGAGCGATCCGCCGTGGCGCTTCGCGATCTCCTGGGCCTGGGCCGACGTGGGCCCGGGCGAGGGCACGAACACGGCCTCGCGGTAGTAGCGGAGCTCCTCGATGCTCTCCTGGATGTCGGCCAGCGCCCGGTGGTTCCCCCGCTTCGTCGGCGCCTGGTAGTACGCCCGCGGGAACCAGCGGCGCGACAGCTCCTTGATCGAGGAGACGTCGACGATGCGGTAGTGGAGGAACCCCTCGAGCTGCGGCATGTCGCGGGCCAGGAAGGACCGGTCGGTGGCGACCGTGTTGCCGGCGAGCGGGGGGCGGCTGCCGTCGGGGCAGTGCTGGCGCACGTAGGCGAGGACCGCCGCCTCCGCCTCGGCGAGCGGGAGGCCGCCGTCGAGCTGCTCCAGCAGACCCGACTTGCCGTGCATGTCGCGCACGAAGTCGCCCATCTGCTCGAGCGCCTCCGCCGGGGGCTTGACGATGATGTCGACACCCTCCCCGAGCACGTTGAGCTCGAAGTCGGTGACGAGAGCCGCCACCTCGATGAGGGCGTCGGCCCCCAGGTCGAGGCCGGTCATCTCGCAGTCGATCCACACCAGTCGGTCCGTCACGTCGGCCCACCCTACCGATGCGGCACCGGGCCCGCGTCCGGCCGGACGTCGACGCCCGCGTCCCGCCCGGCGCCGACGGCTCAGGATGGGTTCAGGGAACGTGCCTAGGGTGGTGCGTCGCCACCCCCGACACCGAGCGAGACGAGGACGACGACGATGGCCAAGCCGGCGAGCAGGTCGACGGAGAGCGCGGCGTCGCGCGCGGCGAAGGCAGCCGCCGCCCGCCGCGAGGCGCAGCGCAAGGAGCGCCTGCGGGAGATCGGCATCGTGGTCGCCGTCGTGGGCGTGGTCGCCGCGATCATCCTCGCCGTGGTGCTGCTCACCGGCGGTGACGACGGCGAGGGTGACGCGACCGCCCCGGGGGTCGGCAGCTCCTCGAGCTCCTCGGGCACGTCCACCGCGACCGACGGCGCCGCACCCGGCGCGGGTGACGGCACGAGCTCGCTCACCGGCGAGGTGACCGACGACTACGGCATCGCGTTCGGCGACCCCGACGCCGAGCACCGGGTCGTCATCTACGAGGACTTCCTCTGCCCCTTCTGCGGCCAGCTCGAGCGCGAGACCACCGACGACCTCACCCAGCTCGTCGACTCCGGCCAGGTGGTCGTGGAGTACCGCGCGTTCAACCTGCTGAGCCGCATCGGCGACTACTCCGAGCGGGCCGCGAACGCCTTCGCCGTCGTGATGGACACCGCCGGACCCGACGCCGCCAAGGCCTTCCACGACCTGCTCTTCGCCAACCAGCCCGCCGAGAGCGGCGCCCTGCCCGACGACGACTGGCTCGTCGACATGGCCGTCGCCGCGGGCGCGGACGAGGAGGCCGTGCGGAGCCCGATCGAGTCCCTGGCGTACGGCGACTGGGTCGCCGAGGCCACGGACGCGGCCAGCGACAACGGCGTGCAGGGCACGCCCACCGTCCGCGTCGACGGCGAGGACGTGGGCGGCGCCACCGTCAGCGAGCTCGGGGACGCGATCTTCGAGGCCGTCGGCGGTCGCCCCTGACCGCCCTGCACGACGCACCCGGCGCCCGGTCGACCCCCGCGGTCGGCCGGGCGTCGGCGTCTGGACGGGGAGGGCTCAGGCCGGGGCGGCGTCGGTGACGTCGGCGACCGTGGCGTCGAGCGCGGCGAGCATCGCCTCGGCGTCGACCGTGAGACCCACGCCGTGCTCGCCGCCGCCGAGCGAGACCGCACCGCCGCGGACGCGCTCGTCCGCGACGACCGGCCAGGGTCCGTGGGGGCCGGGGCGGGCCCCGAACGGCGTGATGGTGCCGCGCTCGTAGCCCGTCGCGGCCAGCGCCTCGTCGGCCGGGGGCATCGACAGCCGCGTGACGCCGAGCAGCGCGCGCAGGCGTGGCCAGGCGATCACGCGGTCGCCGGGCACCAGCACGAGGAGGTGGTCGTCCTCGCCCCGGCGCACGACCATCGTCTTGACGAGCCGGTCGGGGCTCACGCCGCGGGCGGCGGCCGCCTCGGCCAGCGACCGGACGGGGCCGTGACGGGTCACCGTCACCTCCAGCCCGAGCGCCGCGGCGGCCGCGACGGCCCGCTCCGCGCTCACCCCGGGAACCCGGCGACGCCGTCGCCGCCACCGGGCGCCCAGCCCAGGGCCGGCCCCAGGGAGCCCGCGAGGTCGGTGAGCACCTGGACCTGGTCGTCGAAGGAGAACGTGAACGGCAGCGTCACGACGACCTCGTCGACCGCCTGGAACCCGGCGTGCGCGCGCAGCGCCGTGACGAGCTCGTCGGTGGTGGCGACGAGGTCGGGCGCGAACAGCATCCGCGCCGGGCCCTGCGGCTCCCGGGTGCGGGGCAGGCGGGACGCGGCGTACTCGGTGTAGCGGCGCCGCTGCTCGGGCGTCGCGCTGTCGGTCGGGATGATCACGAGGCCCTGCGAGACGCGCGCCCGCCCACCGTCCGGGTGCGCCGCGCGGAACGCGTCGACCTGGGCGCGCTGCACGCGGGCGAAGTCGGTGTCCTCGCCCTCGGCGCGCACGACGCTGCTGGTCAGGAACCCCAGGCCCTGCTCCCCCGCCCACGTCGCCGAGCGGAGCGAGCCCCCGCCGTACCAGACGCGCTCGGCGAGGCCGGGCACGTGCGGCTGCACCCGCTCGGAGAACTCCTCGATGCCTTGGCGGCCGCTGAAGGTGCTGGCGGGCTCGCCGCGCAGCAGGCGCAGGAGCCGCAGCACCCGCTCGTAGGTGAAGTCCTCGACGTCGGCCGAGTCGGGGTAGAGCGCGTCGCGCACGTGCTCCCACTGCAGCGGCGGCCCGACGCTCACGCCCGGCTGCAGCCGCCCGCCCGACAACACGTCGACGGTGGCCAGGTCCTCCGCGAGGCGCAGCGGGTTCTCCCAGCCGAGCGGGGTCACGGCCGTGCCCAGCGCGATGCGGCTCGTGCGCTGCGTCGCCGCCGCGAGGAAGGTGAGCGGGGAGGAGATGCCGTGCTGCAGGTGCCGGTGGCGCACGTGGGCGCTGTCGAACCCGAGCTCCTCCCCCACCTCGACGAGACGCAGGGTGGCCTCGTGCCCCGGGCGGGGGTCGGCGGGGTCGAAGAGCCCGATGGTCAGGAAGCCCAGGCGGCGCAGCGGACGCTGCGCGTCATCGCCGCCCGCCCCGGCCACGTGTCAGCGCACCGCGTCGAGGGCGGCGAACTCGTCGTCGCTCAGCTCGATGCCCGCCGCGGCGACGTTGGACTCGAGGTGGTCGACGCTCTTGGTGCCCGGGATCGGCAGCACGGCCGGGGAGCGGCGCAGCAGCCAGGCCAGCGCGAGCTGGGCCGGCTCGGCGCCGTGCTCGGTCGCGGCCTGCGCGAGCGGGCCGTCCTGCTTCGACAGCTCGCCGGTCGCCAGGGGGAACCACGGGATGAACCCGATGCCCTCGGCCTCGCAGTAGTCCAGGAGCGGCTCCGCGTCCCGCGTCGTCAGGTTGAACAGGTTCTGCACGGTCGCGATGTCGGTGACCGCCCGCGCCTCCTCCACCTGCGCGATGGAGACCTCGGAGAGCCCGACGTGGCGCACCTTGCCCTCGTCGCGCAGCTTCGCGAGCTCGCCGACCTGGTCCTCGAGCGGGTACGCCGGGTCCACCCGGTGCAGCTGGAAGAGGTCGATGGCCTCGACGCCGAGGCGGCGCAGGCTCAGCTCGCACTGCTGGCGCAGGTACGACGGGTGGCCCAGCGGCACCCACACGTCCGGCCCCGTGCGCAGCAGCCCCGCCTTGGTGGCGATCACGACGTCGTCGGCGTTCGCCTGGGCGGGCTTCGCGTCAGTCACGCCGACCACCCTGCCACCGCGGTCAAGGCACGTCACGCGTCCCCGGCGACCTCGTCCCGCAGCTCGACCACGCCCTGCTCGGCGAGGTCGGCGAGGGCGGTGCGCGTGCCGGCCAGCGCGTCCCCGTCCGGCGGGGCGCCGAAGCGCTCGACCAGCCCTGCCGCGACGGTGGCGACGGGCACCCAGCCGTCGTCGCCGACGAGCTCGACGAGCACACCGGCCAGCGGGGAGAGGACGAGGACGGTCGCGTCCACCATCACGGCGGTCTCGTCGTGGCCGGCGTCGCCGGTGCCGGGGTAGACGTCGCGCACCCGCCCGGTACGGCGGACCCGCCCGCTCACCGCGCGCCCTCCCCGCACCAGGCGTCGAGCAACGGCTCGAGCGTCGCCGCCTCGCGGTAGCGCACGCGGCGCAGGCCCCCCGCCCGCTCGACCACCGCGGCGAGGCGGTGCAGCGGGCGCGGCGTGCGGGCGAGGGAGGAGGTCTGCCCGGCCAGCTCGGCCAGCGCGCGCACCACCGGGACCTCCTCGACCTCGGGCACCTCGGGGCCGTCGGGGTGCCGCTCGAGGACGGCGAGGGCCCCCACGACCGGCGCGACCGGTGGCCGGGCGAGGCCGAGCGCGTCGGGCGCCACCTGCTCCTTGAGCGCGGCGCCCGGTGCGGGGATCACCGACAGCGGCTTGGGGTAGGCCAGCACACGGCCATCGGCGTCCACCCCGGCGGTCTCGTCGCTGAGGTAGCCCCACCGGGCGCCCAGCGTGCGCGTCGTCGTCGTCTTGCCGGTGCCCGACGGCGCGACGAGGACGGCGACGCGCCCCGTGGTCGGGTGCGCCAGCGCGCAGGCGTGCAGCAGCACCAGCTCCCCCGCGCGGGCCTCGAGCAGCCGCAGGGTCACCGCCGGCGAGAGGTGGTGCAGCAGCGTCGGCAGGTCGGTGGCCGCCGTCGCGCCCCGCCCCCGCGCCGCCGCGACCACCTCGTCGCGCGGGTCGAGCACGACCTCCAGCGCGGGACCGTCACCGGCCCCGACGGGTGGGACGAGGCAGCGCGCCCACGCCTCGCCGACGGCGGCGTGCAGCGCGTCGGCGTGCCGGCCGCGCAGCCGCAGCCCGAGCCTCGTGCCGAGCCCGGCGACCACCACGTCGTGGCCCGGGCCCTGCCCGGGCACGCCCCCGGCTGGCACGATCACCGCGTGGACCTCGACGACGGCACGGTGCTCGCGCGCAACCCGACGACCGTGTCGGCGCGCATCGAGGAGACGGTGGTGCTGCTGGACGAGCAGCGCGAGCACGTCGAGCTCGAGGGCGTCGGTGTCACCGTCTGGGAGGCGCTGGCCGCGCCCACCACCGTCGGCGCGCTCGTCGGGCTGCTCGCGCAGGAGTACGACGCGGAGCCCGCCACCGTGCGCCGCGACGTCGTGCCGTTCCTCGGCGAGCTCGTGCGTCGCGGCGTCGTGCGGGCGGGCTGAGCGCGCCTCACGCCGCTCCACCTGCGCGGAGGACCCGCCGTACCAGCGCCGCCACCGGCGGCACCGTGGCCGCCAGCTGGTCGGCGACGGCCGCGTGGACGGCGGCGTCGCGGCCCATCGGGTCCGGTACGTCGAGGTCCTGCTGCGCCACCGCGACCCGGCGCCCGGACAGCGAGCGCACGACCCGCCGTACGCCGTCCGCGGGGGCCGGCTCGTCCACCTCGGCCTCCAGGGCGGCGAGCTCGCGCAGGGTGAAGGCGCGGTGGAGGACGGCAGGCGCGGTCGCGACGGCGGCCGTGCGCACGTCCCGCGTCGCCGTCAGCACGAGGTCGGAGGCCCCCAGCAGCTCCGTGGTGGCCCGCCGGGAGCGGAAGCCCGCCGGGTCACCGCCCAGCCGCGCCAGCTCGGCGGCGGCGAGCGCGTGCATCTCCCACCCGTCCTGCGCCCCCACCCCGACGCTGCCGAGGGTCACGGCACCGCAGGCGACCTCGGGGGCCAGGTCGCGGGCCAGGAGGCGCTCGGCGAGGGGGGAGCGGCAGATGTTGCCGACGCAGGCGACGAGGATGTGCACGGCGCCACGCTCCCACGACACTCCCCGTTCTGCTGCGGAAGCGCGGTGCAGCAGTGGACCATCGTCCGGTGGTGCCGCCGGGCCGCGCCACGGACACGGAAGGTCATGGATGTCACTCGCCGACTACCTGCTCGCGCTGCGCAACCACTGGGTGGGAGCGGTCGCCCTCAGCCTCGTCGGGCTGTGCGCGGCGCTGGCCTGGTCGCTGAGCCAGCCGGCGGTCTACGCCGCCGACGCCAACGGGTTCGTCACGACGGGCGCCGGGGCCGGGACCGACGACAACGTCGCGCTCGGCTCGGTGGGTGACGCGCTGTCGAAGTCGCGGGCGAAGTCGTACGTCGACGTGGCGACGAGCCGCGCGACGGCGCAGCGGGTCATCGACGAGCTGGACCTCGACGCCTCCCCCAGCGGCCTCATCGGCCAGATCGAGGTGGAGCAGCCGGTCGACACGGTGCTGCTGAAGATCACCGCCCGGGCCTCCTCCCCCGAGCTGGCCCAGGGCCTGGCCGACGCGTGGGTCACCGCGCTGGCCGCCGAGGTGGCGGAGATCGAGAACCCCGACGCCGTCCCGGACGCCCAGGTGCCCCAGGTGCGCTCCATCGAGTCGGCGGCGCTGCCGTCGGCGCCGATCTCGCCGCGGCCGCTGCGCGACGGCGCGCTCGGGCTGCTGGTGGGGATCCTCCTCGGCGTCGCGTACGCCGCGCTGCGCTCGCAGCTCGACCGGCGCCTGCGCACGACGCAGGAGGTGGAACGGAAGTTCGGCGTCTCGGTCGTCGGCGCCGTGCCCGCCACCCGGGGCCTCGAGCACGAGCGCGGCGAGCCGGCCGAGCTGGCCGTCGCCGCGAGCGACGAGACCGCGTCCTTCGCCGCCGCGGAGGCGTTCCGCAAGCTGCGCACCAACCTGTCCTACATGGACATCGACGACCCGCCGCGCACCATCGTCGTCACCAGCTCGCAGCCCTCCGACGGCAAGTCGACGGTGTCGACGAACCTGGCGGCGGCCGTCGCGGCCTCCGGCCAGCCCGTGATCCTCGTCGACGCCGACCTGCGCCGCCCCGTCGTGGCCGCGACCCTCGGCCTGGTGGAGGGCGCCGGGCTCACCGACGTGCTCATCGGCCGCGTCGAGCTCGACGACGTGCTGCAGGAGCACCCCCAGGTGCCCGGCCTCTTCGTGCTCGCCGCCGGCGGCACGCCGCCCAACCCGAGCGAGATGCTCGGCTCCCGGACGATGCGGACGCTGCTCGAGCAGATGGCTCGCGAGCACATGGTGGTGCTCGACGCGCCGCCCCTGCTGCCCGTGACCGACGCCGCGGTGCTGACGACGATCGCGGACGGCGCGCTCGTCGTCGTGTCCCACGGCCGCACGCTCGACGGGGAGCTCGAGAGCTCGCTGGCGAACCTGGCGGCGGTCAAGGGTCGGGTGCTGGGCGTGGTGTTCAACCGCGTGCCGCGGCGCAACGCGGCCGGGGGCTACTACGGGACCTACTACTACCAGCAGGACGACGCCGCGGGAGGGCGTCGCCGACGCCACGGTCGCGGCCGTCAGGGCCGGCGCCGGCGTCCCGAGTAGGCCGGCAGGCGGTCCGCGGGTCCGCAGTGCGCCCGGTCCGGCGTCAGAGGCCCGGCGTCAGAGGTAGAGGCCGGTGGCGGAGTCGCCGTACCGGGTCGCGGCGACCGCGTGCACGTCGCGCTCGCGCAGCACGACGTACGTCTCCCCGTGCACCTCGACCTCGGCGCGGTCCTCCGGGTCGAAGAGCACCCGGTCCTCGGGCTCGACGGAGCGCACCTGCGGGCCGACGCCCACGACGCGCGACCAGGCCAGGCGACGCGCGCCCATGGCGGCCGTCGCGGGGATCACGATGCCGCCCGACGAGCGGCGCTCCCCGGCCTCGCGGTCGAGCTCCACGAGCAGCCGGTCGTGGAGCATCTTCACGGGGACGCCGTCCCCGGCCCCCACACCCGTGAGGGCGCCGCTCACGACGTGATCTTGCGGACGACCACGATGAACGTGACGAAGCCCGCGACGCCGCCGGCGACCTTGAGGATGTTGTCCGTGCGCGGGGCGCCGGTCTCGGCGTCCACGAAGTAGCCCTTGACGCTGGCCACCTCCCGGCGCGCGATCGTCTTCGGGCTGGTGCGGTAGAGCAGCTGGTCGATGGTCGTCGCGAGACGCTCGCGCGTCTGCTCGATCTCGTTCTCGAGCGAGCCGAGGTCGTTGCTCACGTGCACACCCCTTGGGGACAGAAGGACGGTCGGGGCGCAACGTTACCCGTCCCGCGGCGGCTGCGGCCGACGGGCGCGGGGCGGGAGCGCTCGACTAGGTTGGGCGTCCCCGCCGGTTCCCTCGAGAGGTTGCGTTCCCGATGACCCAGACCCGTCTCGCCGTGGGCGACGTCGCCCCGGACTTCACCCTGACCAGCGACACGGGCGACGAGGTCACGCTGTCCTCGCTGCGCGGGCGGAAGGTCGTCGTCTACTTCTACCCGGCCGCAATGACGCCCGGGTGCACGACGCAGGCGTGCGACTTCAGCGACTCCCTCGACGCGCTGCGCGCGGAGGGCTACGAGGTGCTCGGCGTCTCCCCCGACGCCCCGGAGAAGCTCGCGAGGTTCCGCGAGCGCGACCACCTCACCATCACGCTGCTCTCCGACCCCGACAAGGGCGTCCTCACGCAGTGGGGCGCCTTCGGCGAGAAGAAGAACTACGGCAAGGTCGTCCAGGGCGTCATCCGCTCCACGGTCGTGGTCGACGAGGAGGGTCGCGTCGCGCACGCGGCGTACAACGTGCGGGCCACCGGCCACGTCGCCAAGCTCCGCCGCGACCTGGGGCTGGTCTCCGCCTCCTGAGGCGCTCCGGCGAGCCCTAGACTCCCCGCTGCCCGGCCGGAGTGGTGGAACTGGCAGACACGCAGGTCTTAGGAACCTGTGCCCTCGGGCGTGCGGGTTCGAGTCCCGCCTCCGGCACCCCCCCGAGACCTCGGGCCCTCAAGCCCTCAGGCCCTCAGGCGAGGAGCGCCGCGATCTGCGGCGCGATCTCCCGCATGGCCTTGCCGCGGTGGGAGATGGCGTCCTTCTCCTCGCGGTCGAGCTCGGCGGTGGTGAGGCCGGGACGGTCGTCGGCGACGAAGAGCACGTCGTACCCGAACCCGCCCTCGCCGCGGACCTCCCGCGCGACGCGGCCGTCCATGCGGCCCTCGACGACGAGCTCGCCGCCGGGGTGGACGAACGCGACGGCGCAGGCGAAGTGGCCGGTACGACGCTCGTCCGGCACGTCGGCCAGCTGGGCGAGCAGCAGCTCGTTGTTGCGCGCGTCGCTCTTGGGCGGCCCGGACCAGCGGGCCGACAGCACGCCGGGCATGCCGTTGAGGGCGTCCACGCAGATGCCCGAGTCGTCGGCGACGCTCGGCAGGCCGGTGGCGGCCAGGCCGGCCCGGGCCTTCAGCAGCGCGTTGCCCTCGAAGGTCGGCTGGTCCTCGACCGGCTCGTCGTAGGGCTCGACGTCGTCGAGGCCGAGCACGCGCACGCCCGGCAGGTGCGCGGCGAGGATGCGCTCCATCTCGGCGAGCTTGCCGCGGTTGCGGGAGGCGAGGAAGACGGCGGGGACGCTCACGACGACAGCGCCTCCGTCTGCAGGCGGGTCAGCTCGGCGCAGCCCGACTCGGCGAGCCCGAGGAGCGCGTCGAGCTCCGAGCGCACGAACGGGGCGCCCTCGGCGGTGCCCTGCACCTCCACGAAGGCGCCGGTGCCGGTCATCACGACGTTCATGTCGGTCTCGGCCCGCACGTCCTCGACGTAGGGCAGGTCGAGGCGCGGGACGCCGTCGATGATCCCGACGGAGACGGCGGCGACCGAGCCCGTCAGGGGCTCGCCCTTCAGGGCGCCGCTCGAGCGGAGGTGCGCGACGGCGTCGGCGAGCGCGACGTACGCGCCCGTGATGGCCGCCGTGCGGGTGCCGCCGTCGGCCTGCAGCACGTCGCAGTCGAGCTGGATCGTGTTCTCCCCCAGCGCCTGGTAGTCGACGACCGCGCGCAGGGAGCGGCCGATGAGGCGGGAGATCTCGTGGGTGCGCCCGCCGATGCGGCCCTTCACGGACTCGCGGTCCGACCGGGTGTGGGTGGAGCCGGGGAGCATCGCGTACTCGGCCGTCACCCAGCCCAGGCCCGAGCCCTTGCGCCAGCGCGGCACGCCCTCCGACGCCGACGCGACGCACAGCACCTTGGTGCGGCCGAACTCGACGAGCACCGAGCCCGCGGCGTGGTCGAGCCAGTTGCGGGTGATCCGCACCGGGCGCAGCTCGTCGTCGGCACGGCCGTCGGGGCGCGGGGTCGGGGTCGCTGCGGCGGGGGTGGTCATGACGACGAGCGTAGGCGGAGCGGGCGCCGACCGCCGACGCGGCCTCGCGCCGTACCCTGGTGCGCGTGCCCCGCCCGTCCACCCCTGCCGAGCCGCGCCCGTCGCGGCGCCAGATCGGGCTCACCGCGGCCGGCGTGGTGCTCGTCGCGGTCGTCCTGCTCCTCGACGTGAACGAGGGCTTCGCGGGGCGCCGGACCGTGGGCATCGTGCTGGCCATCGCCGGGGCCGGGCTCGTCGCCGGTGTCACCTACTCGTTCTGGGGCGCGGCGCCCGTGCGCACCGTCCGGATGCACGCCGCGCTCCTGGCCGCGATGGTCGGCGGGGCGACCGTGACGGCCGCGGCGACGTCGGCCGCCGAGGACGACGCCACGACCGTGTTCGCCAACGAGGTGCTCGGCGCGATCGGCCTCGCCGGCCTCGCCGTCGCCGTCGCCGGGCTGCTCGCCCAGGCCCGGGCGGCCGGGGTGCCGCCGGCGCCGGGCGCACCCGCACGAGGAAGAGGGACCACCCGATGATCGAGCTGCTCACCCCCCGCCAGGTCGACGAGATGCGCCCCGCGGGCCGGTTCGTCGCCGAGGTGCTGACCCGCCTCGTCGAGGTCGCCGACGTCGGGGTCAACCTCCTCGAGCTCGACGCCCTGGCCCACGACATGATCCGCGAGCGCGGCGCGGAGAGCTGCTACGTCGACTACGCGCCCTCGTTCGGCCGCGGCCCGTTCGGCAAGGTGCTGTGCACCTCGGTGAACGACGCCGTGCTGCACGGCCTGCCGCACGACTACGCGCTGGCCGACGGCGACCTCGTCAGCTTCGACTTCGCCGTCTCCGTCGACGGCTGGGTGTGCGACTCGGCGGTCAGCACGATCGTTGGCACACCGCGCGAGGAGGACCAGCGCCTCATCCGCACGACCGAGGAGGCGCTCGCCGCCGCCATCGAGGTCGCGCGCCCGGGCAACCGGATCGGCGACATCGGCCACGCCGTCGGCGAGGTGGCCCGCGCCGCCGGCTACCCCGTCAACCTCCAGTTCGGCGGCCACGGCGTCGGTCGCACCATGCACGGCGAGCCGCACGTGCCCAACGACGGGCGTCCCGGCCGCGGCTTCAAGCTGCGCCCCGGCCTGGTCATCGCCATCGAGCCGTGGTTCCTCGCGACGACCGACGAGATCAAGATGGCCGACGACGGCTGGACGATCCTGTCCCAGGACGGCTCACGCGGGGCCCACAGCGAGCACACCATCGCCATCACCCACGGCGACCCCGTCGTGATGACCGCCCGCGACTGAGCGGCGCCGCACGACGGGACGCACCACGGGGCGCACGACGGGCCGCAGCGTGCGGGCCTCCGCCCACGCGGCCCGCGCCGCCCACGGTCCGAGGTCGCGCGCCCGCCGGCCGACCCACGGCGCCCCCTCGGTGACCATCCACGCCAGGTCGGTGCGCCAGCTCGGCACGTACGTGCCGTCCGGCTCCGCCGCGGGCGGTACGACGGGCACCCCCGCCGCCGCCAGCTCCTCGGCGAACGCCCGGGCCAGGGCGCGGTGCCCGCGCTCGGAGGGGTGGAGCCGGTCCACCGACCAGCAGTCGCGGCGTCGTACGTCGACGCAGCTCGCGAGGTCGACCCGCAGCCCGCCGAAGCGGGCGTGCACCTCGTCGTAGACGTCGTTGACGACCTCGATGCGGCGCAGCATCGGGCGCCGCAGCAGCTGCGGGAGGCCCAGCACCTCGCCGTGGTCGTGGAAGCGCACCGTCAGCAGCACCGCCCCGTCGGCGGTCAGCCGCTCGGCGGCCCCCAGGAGGTCGGCGCGCAGCGCGGTGGGGTCCCACGACGAGCGCATCGTGTCGTTGAGGCCGACCACCAGCGAGACGAGGTCGGGGCGGTGGTCGACGGCGTCGTCGAGCTGGCGCTCCACGACGTCCCGGGCGGTCGCGCCGGAGACGGCGAGGTTGCAGAACGACACGTCGTACGACGTCTCCAGGGCCCGCGCGAGCAGCACGGCCCAGCCGCGCCAGGTGCCGTCGCGCCCGGTGGCCCCGGCGCCGAGGCCGCCGGGGTTGCCGGGCACGGGATCACCCACGCCCACCGTCGTGCTGTCGCCGACGGCGGCGAAGCGGAGGTAGCTGCGGACCCGGCTCGTCGCACCCTGGACGGTCACGGAAGACGAGCGTGGCGGCGCAGCCGGAACGCTGCGCCGCCACGCGGGTGACAGGTCGGGCAGGACTCGGTGAACACTCCCCCGCGGCCTCCACGAAGGCCCGCCCGACCGGTCAGGCCGAGGTCACTTGACCTCGGCGCGCAGCACCCGGGTGATGCCGAGCACCAGGGGCAGCACGAACCAGATCGCGCCCGAGACCAGCAGGTGGCCCCACTCGACGCCGCCGAAGCCGTTGGCCAGCGGAGCCTGGGCGGACACGAAGTCGACCCACGGCACGACGTCCGCGAACCAGTCGAAGTAGAACCCCGCCAGGTTGAGCAGGCCGGGGATCACGGTGAAGTAGGCGAAGAACACGACGATCGCCGCCGGCGTGTTGAGCAGCAGCGTGCCCAGCGCGAAGCCGACGAGGAGGCCGAGCACCTGGGCGACGGTGAACGCGGCGATGCCCTCGAGGTTGGGGTCCCAGTCGACGTCGGCGCCGAGGAGCGCGGCGAAGCCCGACATGACGGCACCGATGACGACCGCGACGGCGATGGAGAGCACGGCGGCGACGACGGCGGCGACGAGCTTGGCGGCCACGACCCGCTCGCGGTGGGGCTCGAGCGTGAACGTCGTCATGTTCGTGCGCTGCGACCACTCGCTGGTGACGGCCAGGATGGCGAGCACCGGGAGGAGGAAGCCGGTGACCCCGCCGGCGACGCTGGTGAAGTCGAAGAAGGCGACGGCGCCGTCGCGCTCGGCCCACGCGAAGATCGCGCTGCCCAGGAGGATGAGCGCGGCCATGACGATGAGGAGCCAGCGTCCCGAACGGGTGTCGACCAGCTTGCGCAGCTCGACGGAGACGAGGCGGACGAACGGGGTCCGCGGGGTGCTCGCGACGTCGAACGTCGCGGGGCGGTGGGTGGCGGTGCTCATGCCGGGACTCCTTCGGTCTTCGACTCGCGCTGCGTGTCGGCGGTCAGCTGGAGGAAGAGGTCCTCGAGACCGGCGCCGTCGGCGGCCCGCAGCTCGAGGAGGGCGACACCGGTCTCGAGCGAGGTCTCGCCGATGACCTGCGGTTCGGCGTCGACGACGATGCCGAGGCCCTTGCCGTCGGGGCGCACGGTGACGCCCTTGGCCTGCAGCGCGGGCGCGAGGCGGGCGTCGTCGACCGAGCGCACGAACGCGCCGGTCGAGGTCAGCAGCTCGGCCTTCGTGCCCGACGCGACGATCCGGCCGTGGCCGATGACGAGCATCGTGTCGGCGATCTGCTCGACCTCGTGGAGCAGGTGGCTGGACAGGAGGACGGCGCCGCCGCGCTCGGCGTACCCGCGGAGCAGGCCGCGCATCCACCGGATGCCCGCCGGGTCGAGGCCGTTGGCGGGCTCGTCGAGGATGAGGACCTGCGGGTCGCCCAGCAGGGCGTGCGCGATGCCGAGGCGCTGACGCATGCCCAGGGAGTAGTTGCGGATCCGGCGCTTCGACTCGGCGTCGGTGAGGCTGACGAGCTCGAGCATCTCGTCGACGCGCGAGGCGGGCAGGCCCATCGTCTTCGCGCCCAGGGTGAGGACCTCGCGACCCGTGCGACCCGCGTGCTGGGCGGACGCGTCGAGGAGGATGCCGACGTGGCGGCCGGGGTTGGGGATCTGGCGGTAGTCGTGCCCGCCGATCGTCGCGACGCCCCGGTCGGCACGGGTGAGCCCGGCCAGGATGCGCATGGTGGTCGTCTTGCCGGCACCGTTCGGCCCGAGGAATCCCGTGACCTCACCGGGTCGCGCCACGAAGCTGACGTCGTCCACGGCGGTGAACCCGCCGTAGACCTTCGTGAGTCCTTCGACTGTGATCATGCGGCCACCCTGCCGCGCCGCGCTCCGCCACGGCATCCGCCGCGGGGCCACCGCGCGCCGACCAAAGTAGGGGTCGGCCGGGACGCGGGGCCGGGGCGGCGGGCACCCGCCGCGTCCTAACCTGGGGCCCGTGCCGCCCCCCGACGACTTCCAGCCGCGCCTCGGCGCGTGGGGGCACGCCTGGCGGGCGCTGCTGGCGCTGCTGATCAGCGCCCTCCTCGCGGTCGAGACCTACCCCGTGCTGTGGGACGACCACCGGTGGTGGATCGCCGGCGACCTCGCCCTCGGCCTGGTGGCCCTCGTGGCGGTGCACTGGCGCCGGCGGTGGCCGCTCGGCGTCGCGCTCGGCACCATCGCGCTCGCCACCGTCTCGACCGCCGCGGCGGGCCCGTCGCTGCTGGCCCTCGTCTCCCTGGCCACGCGGCGCGTGTACTGGCAGGTGGTCGTGGCCGGCCTGGCGAGCGTCGTGTCGGCCGAGGTGTTCTACCGGGTCGTGCCCAGCTCGAACCAGGACCCGGCGTGGGTCACGTTCACCGCCAACGTCGCGGCCGTGCTGGCCCTCCTCGCCTGGGGCATGTTCATCGGCTCGCGCCGCGAGCTGCTGTGGACGCTGCGGCAGCGGGCCGAGCGCGCGGAGAGCGAGCAGGAGCTGCGCACCGGCAAGGCCCGTGCGGAGGAGCGCGCCAGGATCGCCCGCGAGATGCACGACGTGCTCGCCCACCGCATCAGCCAGGTCTCGATGCACGCCGGCGCCCTGTCGTTCCGCACCGACCTCGACGCCGACGCGCTGCGCGCCGGCATCGGGGAGGTGCAGCAGCAGGCCAACCTGGCCCTCGACGACCTGCGCGGCGTGCTGGGGGTGCTGCGCGACCCCCTGACCGGCGAGGCGACGCACCGCCCCCAACCGACGTACGACGACCTCGGCCCCCTCGTCGCGGCCTCGACCGCCGCGGGGGCCCGGGTGGAGCTGGTCGACGAGCTGCCGTCGGCGCCGCCGGTCGCCGTCGGGCGCACGCTCTACCGCCTCGTGCAGGAGGGCATCACGAACGCCCACAAGCACGCCCCCGGCGCGCTGCTCACCATCGAGGTCACCGGTGCCCCCGACGACGGCGTCGAGGTGCGGATGCGCAACCCGTTCGGCTTCGGCACCCCGAGCGCCCCCGGCGCGGGGCTCGGCCTCGTGGGTCTCACCGAGCGCGTGGAGCTCGCGGGCGGGCACCTGGTGCACGGCCGGGAGGGGGGCGCCTTCCTCGTCCACGCATGGCTACCGTGGTCGCCGTGACCTCACCCGTCCGTGTGCTCGTCGTCGACGACGACCCGCTCGTCCGCTCCGCCCTCGGCCTCATGCTGGGCGGCCGACCCGACGTCGAGGTGGTGGGCGAGGCCCGCGACGGCCGCGAGGGCACGTCGATGGCGGCCTCGCTGCGGCCCGACGTGATCCTCATGGACATCCGAATGCCCGAGGTCGACGGCCTCGAGGCGACGACCGCGATCCACTCGCGGCCCGACCCGCCGCGCGTCATCGTGCTGACGACCTTCGACGCCGACGACTACGTGCTCGGCGCGCTCGCGGCCGGCGCGGACGGCTTCCTGCTGAAGGACACTCCCCCGGCCGACATCCTGGCCGCCATCCGCCGGGTGGCCGACGGGGAGCCCATGCTGTCGCCGTCGGTCACGCAGACGCTGATCCGCCGCGTGCGGCAGCACACCGACCCCCGGGTCGCCGACGCCGAGCGCCGCCTCGCGACGCTCACCGACCGCGAGCGCGAGGTCGCCGTCGCCGTCGGCCGCGGCCTGTCGAACGCCGACATCGCCGCCGAGCTCTACCTGTCGGTGCCGACCGTCAAGGCCCACGTCTCGCGCCTCTTCGACAAGCTCGGCGCCACCAACCGCGTCCAGATCGCCATCTGCGTCCACGACGCCGGCCTGGTCTGAGCACGGCCCGCCGCGCCGTGCCGGTGGATGAGGTGGGCGCGCTGCCGGTGGATGAGGTGGGCGCGCCAGCGCCACCGGTGGTCGAGGTGGGCGCGCAGTGCCGGTGGTTGAGGTAAGCGCGCGCTGCCTCGGTGGTTGAGGTGGGCGCGCTAGCGCCCCTCGAAACCACAGCCGTCGAGCTGCGCGCCGCCCCGGTGGTTGAGGTGCGCGCGCCAGCGCCCCTCCAAACCACAGGCGTCGAACTGCGCGCCGCCCCGGTGGTTGAGGTGCGCGCGCCAGCGCCCCTCCAAACCACGGGCTTCGAGCTGCGCGCCGCCACCGATGGTTGAGGTGGGCGCGCGCTGCACCGGTGGTTGAGGTGGGCGCGCTAGCGCCCCTCGAAACGACTGCGTCATCCACAGGCCCCGGACCCACGGCGTCGACCCGACATGCACCGGGAAGACCCCGCCCATGCCCTGGGCCTACCTCCTCGAGTGCAGTGATGGCAGCTACTACGCCGGCAGCACGGTCGACCTCGAACGGCGACTGACGGAGCACCAGGACGGCGTGGGCGCCGCCTACACGCGTCGCCGGCGCCCCGTGCGCCTCGCGTGGTCCGGGGAGTTCGACCGGATCGACGAGGCGTTCGCGTTCGAGAAGCGCATCCAGGGATGGGGCCGGGCGAAGCGTCGAGTGTCGCGTGCCGGGTTCAGTGGAGGCTCTGAACTGACGCGCTGACGGTAGTCGGCGCGGTGTTGTGCCGGTAGTAGTCCTCCTCGAACTCGACCGGTGGGACGAGCCCGATCTCGCCGTGCAGGCG
>NZ_JAHWBL010000023.1:0-55400 GCF_029493445.1 Nocardioides sp. ChNu-99
GGCGCGGTCCGCACGCCGGCGCTCGCGCTCGGCCCGTCGGCGGGCCGCGCGGTCCTCACCGGGCGCGGCGAGCGGGGCGCCGAACGCGGCGTACCCGTCCTGGGGCCCGTCCTGGGGCCCGTCCTGGGTGCCGTCGTGCCGACCGGGGCGCGCGGGGAGGGTGCCGGTCTGCTGCCCGGGGGCGGGGTACCCGGCGTGCTGGTCGTGCTGGTACGGCGGGGAGGCCCGGTGGGCGTCGCCCGTCCCGTCGCCCGTCCCCTCGCCCCCGCCGGCGCCGTGGGCCAGGGGGCGGGTGTGCTCGACGTCGTCCGCGCCGTCCCGGGGGTCGTCGCGGAAGGGATCGCGGGGGTCGCTCACGGGGTGGCACCGTCCTCGTCGGGCTGGGGAGACGTCGTCACGTCCGCCACCGGGGCGCCGGTCCCGGTGACCCGCGCCGGTCCGGCGGTGCGGGCCCGCAGCGCATCGGTCACCTGCAGCAGGTTCGCGGTCGGCGGGCGGCGCTCGGCGGCGGGCGGCTGCGGGGAGACCCCGAGGGCCACGATCCCCAGCATCGCGGCGCCCACGGCGCCACCGCCGATCGCGGCCACGGTCCACCGGTGGCGACGGTCGTCGTCGGGCGCGGGCGGGTTCGTCCACTCGGGCGCGGCGGCGTACGACGCCACGAGGCGGTCGGCGCTCAGGCGACCCTTGAGGGAGTCGGAGACGCAGTCGGGGGCGGCCGTGGCCAGCGTCGACAGGGTGCGCTTGACCCAGGCCTCCGTCTCGACCTGCTGCTGGCAGGAGGGGCAGTCGGCGACGTGCGCCCAGGCGCTCGCGCTGGCGCGCTCGTCGAGCCGCTCGTCGAGGAGGTCGCTGACCTTCGTCCCGAGGTGTCCGAGGAGGGTCATGACCTCACCGCGGCCCGGCCGGGACGACGCGGCGGGCGACCAGGCCCTCCGCGGCGGTGCCGGTGACGCGGCGCGCGGCCTCGGCGGCCCCGCGGACCACGGGCAGCGGACCGGTGCCGGGGCCGGCGTACCGGGTGCGGCCCGCGGACGGCGCGCGGTGCGCCAGCGCCTGGCGCAGCTGGGCGCGGCCGCGGTGGATGCGCGAGCGCACCGTGCCGAGCTTGACGCCGAGGATGTCGGCGATCTCGTCGTACGACATCCCCTCGATGTCGCACAGCACGACGGCGACGCGGAAGTCGGGGGTGAGCTGGGCGAGCGCGTGCTCCACGTCGTCGTCGAAGGTGCGGTCGCCGACGGAGGTGGCCGGACCGGGGACGGCGGAGGCGAGGGACTCGGCGCGCTCGGAGGAGAGCTGGTCGAAGCGCAGGCGCTGGCGGCGCCGGGCCTGGTCGAGGAACAGGTTGGTCGTGATGCGGTGCAGCCAGCCCTCGAACGAGCCGGGGCCCGACTCGGTGAACGAGTCGATGCTGCGGAACACGCGCACGAACACCTCCTGCGTGAGGTCCTCCGCGTCGTGACGGTTGCCCGTCAGGCGGTAGGCCAGCCGGAAGACGCGGTCGGAGTGCCGGTCGACGACCTCGTCCCACGTGGGCGCCCCACCGGGGCGACCGGGACCGTCGTGGTCCACCTCGTTCACGGCATCCTCCTGGTTGTCCGACCGTCCCGACCCCACCTGGCGACGGAAGACGAAAATAGGCGGTCGTACTGAGAGGAACCTGTGAGGGGTCCCTCCTGTTCCCGCCGCGACGGGCGTGGGGCGGCCCCCTCCGGGTCCCGGCACCCGGTACCCCGTTCCGGCCGGTCGGGGCACGCGGGTCGAGACGGTCCCCCGTGCCCGGCACGGCGTGGGCCCCGCGGGGCCGCGCGCCCACTAGAGTTCGACGCGCCACACGCACCCAGGAGGCCGTCATCACCACCCCGATCACCGCTGCGAGCTGGACCTACTCGGAGGAGTTCGTCGTCGAGGACGACGTGCTGGCCGCTGCGCGCGCCCGGGCCGAGGAGGTCGGCGTCGCGCCGGTGTCCCCCGGGGCCGGCGCCGCCCTGCGCTTCCTCGCGGCCGTGCTCGACGCCCGCGCGGTCGTCGAGATCGGCACGGGCACCGGCGTCTCGGGCCTCTGGCTGCTGCGCGGCATGCGCGCCGACGGCGTGCTCACCAGCGTCGACGTCGAGGCCGAGCACCAGCGCCTGGCTCGCGAGACGTTCGCCGAGGCCGGCATCCCCAGCCAGCGGGTCCGCGCCATCCCCGGCGCGGCGCTCGACGTGCTCCCCCGCCTCACCGACGGTCACTACGACCTCGTGCTGTGCGACGGCGACAAGCTGGAGTACTCGGCGTACCTCGTCGCCGCGCTCCGGCTGCTGCGTCCCGGTGGCGTGGTGGTCTTCGACAACGCGCTGTGGCACGACCGGGTCGCCGACCCGGCCAAGCGGGACGAGACGACCGTCGCCGTGCGCGAGCTCGGCCGGGAGGTCGCCGCGTCCGAGGAGCTGGTGCCCGTGCTCCTGCCCGTGGGCGACGGCCTGCTGGCCGCCAAGAAGGTCGGCTGACCCCCGCCGTACGTCGCGGCGCACCGCCCTGCCCGCAGCCCCGTCGACGGCCCCGTCCTCGGCCCTGCCGTCAGCGGGCCCTCAGCGGGGCAGCGCGGCGGGGTCGAGGCCGGCCAGCCAGTCGAGCAGCAGCCGGGCCCCGAAGCCGGTCGGGCCGGCCGTCCACTCGTGGGCGTCGCCCGCGGCGTCGCCGACGGACGCGATGTCGAGGTGGGCCCACGGCCGGCCGCCCGTGAAGTGGCGCAGGAACAGCGCGGCCGTGATGGCGCCGGGTCCGCCGGGGGCGTTGTCGGCGTCGGCGACGGTCGAGGCCAGCTTCTCCTCGTAGACGTCGGCGAGCGGCAGGCGCCACAGGGGCTCCCCGACCGCGCGTCCCGTGGCGAGCAGGCCCTCGGCGAGCGCGTCGGAGGTCGCGAACAGCCCGCCCGTTCGCTGGCCGAGCGCGACCTTGCCGGCGCCGGTCAGGGTGGCGATGTCCACCAGGATCGCCGGGTCGAGCTCGTCGACCGCGTAGGCGAGGGCGTCGGCCAGCACGAGGCGGCCCTCGGCGTCGGTGTTGGTGACCTCGGTGGTGCGCCCGCCGTAGTGGCGCAGCACGTCGCCGGGGCGCAGGGCGTCGCCGCCGACCGCGTTCTCCGCCGCCGCCACGAGACCGGTGACGCGCACGGGGCAGTCGACCGCGGCGAGGGCGGCCAGGGTCGCGATGACGACGCCGCCGCCGGTCATGTCGCGCTTCATCGTGCGCATGCCCTCGGCCGGCTTGAGGGAGAGACCGCCGGAGTCGAACGTGATGCCCTTGCCCACGAGCACGACGCGGGGCAGGCGGCGGGCGGCGGCCCGCGACGTGCCGGCCGGCACGTAGTCGAGCCGCACCAGGCAGGGTGGGGTGGCCGAGGCGCGGCCGACGGCGGCGATGCCACCGAACCCGCGGCGCTCCAGCTCGGGGCCCTCGACGACCTCGACCTCCAGGCCCTGGGCCTCGGCGAGGCCGCGGGCCTGCGCGGCCAGCCAGGCCGGGGACTTCACGTTCGAGGGCACCGTCGCGAGCAGGCGGGCCAGCCACGCGGCGCGCGCCACGGCCGCGGCCCGGTCGACCACGGGCACCAGCGCGTCGGGCAGCCCCGCGAGCACGACGGTGCCGACGGGGGTCGACGTGGGCGCGGAGGCGCCCCAGGTGAAGGAGAAGGAGCCGAGCGTCAGCCCGGCGACGTGCGCGGCGACGGCATGGTCGTCGTCGGTCGCGGCCGCCACCGTCGAGACGACCCGGTCGCGGCCACGGCAGGCCCGGGCGACCGCGGCGCCGGCGCGGCGCAGATCGGCGGGCGATCCGGCTCCGATGCCGACGAGCAGCAGCAGGCGCGGGACGGCGTCCTCGTCGGACGGGTCGAGCAGGGGCACCCGGGTGATCTCGCCGGCGGCGCCGGTGGCGCCGTGGGCGTCGAGCTGGGCCAGCAGGTCCAGCGACCAGCGGTCGGCGACCTCGGGGCCGCCGGGACCGACGACCGGGCCGGCGGCGTCGTCGTCGGTCGCCGCGTCGGCGTCACCCTCGGCGTCACCGTCGGCGTCACCCGAGGCCGTGCTCTCCCCCGGCTCGCCGCGCAGGACCGGCACGACGATCGTCGTGCCGGTCCGCGGGGCGTCGTGCTCGGTCGGCCCGTCGGCGGGCGCGTCGTCCCAGGCGTCGGCCAGCGCCGCCGCCACGAGGACGGTGGGCGGCTCGGGCTGGGACGGCAGTCCGTCGAGCGGGAGTCCGGTCAGGGGGGAGGGCACGGCGGGAGGCACGTGTCAGGCGACGACGGCCTTGAGGGCGTCACCGAGCTCGCCCGCCTCGACGGCGTTGAGCTCGACGACGAGCCGGCCACCGCCCTCGAGGGGCACGCGCATGACGATGCCGCGACCTTCCTTGGTGACCTCGAGCGGACCGTCACCGGTCCGCGGCTTCATCGCCGCCATCCGTGCACCTCTTTCTCTTGGTGGATCGAACCGTCGGCGCGTCGGCGACGGAGCGGCCGGTGGGTGGGCCGCCGACCATTATCCCCCATCCGCGCGCGAATCCCCGGAAGACCTCACAGGTCGTCCCGGGTTCGTGCGGCGCGCCGACCGGGGTGGGGCGCTCAGGCGGCGCCGGCGGAGCGCTGCAGCAGGGCCGCGATGCGGCGCGAGGCGTGGGTGCGCATGTAGGTCGCGTCGGGGTTCGTGCCGTACTCCACGGTGAGCGCGACGCCCGGGTAGTTGTTGTTGAACCAGCCCGTCATCGTGCCGTGGCAGACGCCGCCGCAGGTGAAGCGCTTGCCGGGCAGGTCGAGCGTCTCGGCGGTGGCGCGGGCGAAGCTGGGGAACTTGGTGTCGAGGTCCACGCCGTTCAGCGGCTGGTGGAAGCTGAGGATGACGTCGGGCTGGATGCGGCTCAGCAACCGCACGGCACCGACCGTCTCCGGCTCGGAGACGGGGCGCGGGCCCGAGTAGTAGTTGCCCGTCAGACGGCGCCAGTCGTTGTCGAAGTTGCGGTTGAGGTCGACCCCGCGGGCGTTCTGGCGGTCCCGGCGCAGCAGACCGTCGGGGTTGTACGACGGGACGACCCACAGGTTGACCGCGCTGAAGCGACCCGCCGCGGCGAGGTCGCGCAGGCCCGGGTAGATGGGGCCGACACCGCGCTCGTTGCCGTGCATCCCGATGACCACCACGGCGGTGAACTCGGCGTCCCAGTTGCCCATGCGGTGGGCCACGAGCGGCCGCCCCTGGACGGAGGTCCCGTAGGTCCACGACGCGAACTGCTGCGCGGCCGCCGCCTGCGGGGCGACGGCGGCGGGACCGGCCGTGGCGCGCGGCGCCGCCTGGGTGGCCGGCGTACCGGCGAGGAGCACCGCGCACAGCGCGGCGACGACCGCGGCGAGGAGGAACGGGGACCGTGTGCTGCGCGGCGACGACGTCACCGGCGCATCGTGTCACAGGTCACGCGCGCCGGGGAGGGTCCGCGACGCGGCCGCGCCCGGCTTCCGGCCCGCTGCCGCGCGGGGTCGGGTGGCGGGTTCCCCGGTGCACCGGGGAACCCGCCACTTCACACACGAAACTTTCACCCGGAAGTGGCGGGTTGCGTGGTCAAGTGTCGTCTCGGGGCAAGTTCCGGGCCGGTACGGCGGCGCGCGGGGTCGGCGTACCGGGTGCGGGCTGCGGATGGGCACGGCGCCGCGCCTGCGCGGAGGTCTGCTGCTCGACGTCTGCTCAGCAGACCTCCGCACAGGCGGGCCGGTCGGGCTCGAGCGGGTTGGGCGACCACCCGACGGGCGTCACCGCCGGGGCGGCACCCGCCTCAGACCGACCCGGAGAGGTAGGCCAGCGTGAAGACGACGGCCGACGCGGCGACGCCGAGGTGGCCCAGCAGCGCGAGGCCGAGGCCGACGAACCAGCCGCGGTCGCGGGCGTCGGAGTGGCGACCGCGACTGGGCAGCCAGCGGCCCAGCAGCAGGAGGCCGGCCCAGCCGGTGATCCACCACAGGCCCAGGCCCACCACGCCGAGCAGCGAGTGCCACGTCGCGCCGTCCTGGTCGACGAGGAGGAACACCACCCACAGCAGGCCGCCGGCGAGCCCCGCGCCCGTGTGCACGTCGAGGAGCCACGGGGAGACCCCGTGGCCGTGGCGCGGGCCCTGTCGGGTGCCCGCGGACCTCCGTCCGAGGACGCGACGGGTCAGCAGCACCACCGCGACGGCGAACGCCGTGAGCAGGTGGACGGCCAGCGGATCGGGAACGGGCACGGCGGCTCAGTGTGCCGCACGCGGCGGGTCGTCGTCATCCGCGGGGGCGGCCGGCCGGTACAGGTCCAGCCCGTCGCGCTCGGCGGCCAGGCGGGCGAGGAGCGCGTCGACGTCGGCCGGCCGGTAGCCGCGCACCACGAGGGGGAAGCGCACCCGCCGCAGGTCGTCGGCGGTCAGCGGTCCCTGAGCGGGCAGCCCGCTGTCGGGGCGGTCGCCGTGCTCCGGGGCGAGCGGGGTGCCGTGGCCCGCCGCCACCGCGGCCGCGCCCACCATGGCGGCGACGGCGAGCACCGCGAAGACCCACATCACCGGGGTCCACCTCCTGGTCTCGTCTGCGGTCCGCCCGCACGCGCGGCCGTCTGCACGGCTGCGGCGTGCGGCTCACTCAGGGTAGGAGCCGGCCGGTCGCGAGGAGGAGCCGCCCTCGAGACGGTCGACCACGATCCGCACCGCCTCCGCGGGGTCGTCCGTGAGGTGCAGCTGGTCGAGGTCGCTGGCGCGGATCTTGCCGTCGGCGAGCACGACGTCGCGCATCCAGTCGATGAGCCCCCGCCAGTACGCCGTACCCAGCAGCACGACGGGGAACTCCGTGACCTTCTGGGTCTGGATGAGCGTGAGCGCCTCGAACAGCTCGTCCAGCGTGCCGACGCCGCCGGGGAGCACGACGAAGCCGCTGGAGTACTTCACGAACATCGTCTTGCGGGCGAAGAAGTAGCGGAAGTTGATGCCCTTGTCGACCCACGCGTTGAGCCCGGTCTCGAAGGGCAGCTCGATGCCGAGGCCGACGCTGACGCCGCCCGCCTCGGACGCGCCCTTGTTGGCGGCCTCCATGGCGCCGGGCCCGCCGCCGGTGATGACGGCGTACCCGGCCTCGACGAGCAGCCGCCCGACCTCCTCGCCCTGCGCGTAGTGCGGGTGGTCGGTGGGGGTGCGCGCCGAGCCGAAGACGCCGATGGCCGGCCCGAGCTCCGCGAGCGCCCCGAAACCCTCGACGAACTCGGCCTGGATGCGCATCACGCGCCACGGGTCGGTGTGCACCCAGTCGGCCTCACCCGTGGAGTCGAGCAGGCGCTGGTCGGTGGTCGTCAGGTCGACCTGGCCGCGGCGCAGGAGCATGGGGCCGCGGCGCTTGATGCGCTCACGCAGCGGGACGGCCGCCGTCGGCACCCGGTCAGGACCGGTGGGCATCGGCTCGCGCTGCCCGCCCGAGGCATCCGGCTCGGCCGGGTCGGTGGACCCGGTGAGCTCGCCGGCCGGCGCCGGCCGGCCGTGCCCGTCGTCCTGCTGGTGGTCCTGCCGGTCGTCGTGCTCGTGGTCGTTCACGCCGCTCCCCCGTCCTCGCCCAGCCAGGTGCGCAGGGCCCGCTCGCAGTGCACGACGTCGGCCGCCGGCACGAACTCGTCCTGCTTGTGGGCGAACATCGGGTCGCCCGGGCCGAAGTTGACCGCGGGGATGCCGAGCGCGGTGAAGCGCGCGACGTCGGTCCAGCCGAACTTGGGCGCGACCTCCCCCCCGACCGCCGCGACGAACGCCGCCGCCGCCGGCACCCCGAGGCCCGGGAGCGCGCCGGGGGCGGAGTCGGTGAGCGTCACGTCGTACCCGGAGAAGACCTCCTCGACGTGCGCCAGCGCCTCGGCCTCGCTGCGGTCGGGTGCGAAGCGGTGGTTGACGGTGACGACGCACTCGTCGGGCACCACGTTGCCCGCGACGCCGCCGGAGACGAAGACGGCGTTGAGGCCCTCGTGGTACTCCAGGCCGTCGATGACGGGGCGCCGGGGCTCGTACGCCGCGAGCCGGGCCAGCACCTCGCCGGCCGCGTGGATCGCGTTGACCCCGCGCCACGAGCGGGCGGAGTGGGCGCGCTCGCCGCGGGTGCGGACCTCGACGCGCAGCGTGCCCTGGCAGCCGGCCTCGACGGCGGCGTTGGAGGGCTCCATGAGGATCGCGAAGTCGGCGGTCAGCAGGTCGGGGTCGGAGGCGGCGAGCTTGCGCAGCCCGTTGTGCTCGGCCTCGATCTCCTCGGCCTCGTAGAGGATGTAGGTGACGTCGCGGTTCGGCGCCGCCAGCTCGGCGGCGAGCTTGAGGATGACGGCGTCGCCGCCCTTCATGTCGCACGTGCCGAGACCGTGGAGCAGCTCGCCGTCGGGGGTCTGCTCGCGGCGGTGCGGCAGGTTGTCGTTGACCGGCACCGTGTCGAGGTGGCCCGCGATGACCACCCGCTCGGCGCGCCCCAGGTCGGTGCGCGCGACGACCGTGTGGCCGCGCCGGGTCAGCGTGAGGTGCGGCAGCCCCGTCAGGGCCTGCTCGACCGCGTCGGCGATCGCGCCCTCGTCGCGGCTGACGGACTCGATGTCGACCAGCTGCGCCGTCAGCGTGACCACGTCGGCGCCCAGGTCGAGGCGGGGTGCGGGGGGCGGGGTGGGCATGGGGGTCATCCAACCAGGCGGGGTGGCGGGTTCCCCGGGGCACCGGGGAACCCGCCACTTCCGGTGCCGAACTTCCCACCGGAAGCGGTGGGTCGGGTGTTAAACCGGCCCTCAGGCGCCCTCGGCGCGCGCCAGCTCGGCCTTCCAGGTGCGGAAGCCCTCCTCGGTGCGGCCGCGCCGCCAGTAGCCCGAGACGGACAGGTCGCGCTTCCCCACGCCGCGGCGGCGCAGCACGGGGCGGACGTGGTGCATGACCGCCTCGGCCTCGCCGTGCACGAACGCCTGCACGCGACCCTCGGGCCAGGCG
This sequence comes from Nocardioides sp. ChNu-99, assembly GCF_029493445.1. Taxonomy (NCBI): domain Bacteria; kingdom Bacillati; phylum Actinomycetota; class Actinomycetes; order Propionibacteriales; family Nocardioidaceae; genus Nocardioides; species Nocardioides sp. ChNu-99. Next base: position 8,983 of record NZ_JAHWBL010000023.1, read on the forward strand.
CCCGCGTCGAGCTCGGCGACCGCGACGGCGAGCGGGGACCCGGCGCCGGTGAGGTACGCGGGGGCCTCGTGGGCCGCCGTACCGCGGTGGAGCCAACGCAGCTCGACGCCCGCGGGGACGGGCAGCGGCAGCTCGTCGCCGGGGCCCGCCACCTCGACGAGGGCGAGACCGCGGGCGTCGGCGGGCAGCGCCTCGACCGCAGCCGCCAGGGCGGGCAGCGCCGACTCGTCGGCGACGAGGAGGTGGAAGTCGGCGGTCGGGTCGGGCGCGTACGCCCCGCCCGGGCCGTTGACCCACAGCCGCGTGCCGACGGCGACGCTCGCCGCCCACGGGCCCGCGACCCCCTCGTCGCCGTGCACCACGAAGTCGATGGCCAGCGTGCCGGCGGCGACGTCGAGCTCGCGCACCGTGTAGGTCCGCACGACCGGCTGGTCCTCCGGCGCCACCGTGGCCCGCATCTCCCGCAGGTCGAACGGCTCCGGGTAGGTCACCCCCGGCCGCGGGAACACCAGCTTCACGTAGCGATCGGTCGCGGTGCTGTCGGCGAACGCCGCCAGGTCTCCCGAGAAGCGGACACGGACGAGGTGCTCGCCCAGCGGCGCGGAGCCGGTGACGGTGAGCAGGGTGGCGCTGGGCAGGACGACTCCTCGGGACGCGTACGGCGACACGCACCGTCCGGTGCGCACTTAGGCAAGCCTAACCCCGGACTGTGCGCGGAATCCCGGTGGTCTACGACCCAGGCATCGCGCGCAGACCACAGGTCTCCCCGCCTCAGCGGGGAAACCCGTGGCCCCGTCAGGCCTTCGCCAGCGCGACGGTCACGACGACACCGTCGCCGACGGTCGCCTCGGTGGTGCTGGCGCCGGCCGGGGCGTCGCCGCCCACGGCGTACGACGTCGCGAGGGTCTCCCCCGCCACCAGCGCCTCCCACGTGCGCAGCGCCGCGGCCGCCTCGTCGGGCCCCGTGAGCACGAGCGCGATGCGGTCGGAGACGTCGAGCCCGGCGTCCTTGCGCGCCTGCTGCACCGCCCGCACGACGTCGCGGGCCAGGCCCTCGGCCGCGAGCTCGGGCGTCACGGTGGTGTCGAGCACGACGAACCCGCCGCCCGGCAGCACGCCGATGGCCTCGCCCTCGCCGGCCTGCGCGACCGTCTCGAGCGTGAACTCGCCGTCGACGAGCGCGAGCCCGCCGGCGGTGACGGTGCCGTCCTCGGCCACCGACCAGTCGCCCGACTTCGCGCCCTTGATCGCGCGCTGCACGTCCTTGCCCAGCCGCGGGCCAGCGGCGCGGGCGTTGACGGTCAGGCGCTGCGCGACGCCGTACGACGACGCCTCCTCGGCGTCGGCGGGCACGAGCCGCACCGCCTTGAGGTTGAGCTCGTCCGCCACGAGGGCGGCGAACCCGGGCAGCACGGCCTCGAGGCCGGCGGGGTCGTCGACCACGACGGTCAGGGACGCCAGCGGCAGCCGGTTGCGCAGCTTCGCGCCCTTGCGCAGCGCGGAGCCCGCCGAGCAGACCTCGCGCACGAGGTCCATCGCGGCCACCAGCGCGTCGTCGCCGGGCAGCTCCTCGACGTCCGGCCAGTCGGCGAGGTGCACGGAGCGCTCGCCGGTCAGGCCGCGCCAGACCTCCTCCGTCGTCAGCGGCAGCAGCGGCGCCGTCACCCGGCAGACCGTCTCGAGCACGGTGAAGAGGGTGTCGAACGCCGCCGTCGACGCGTCGCCGTCGCTGGCCCAGAAGCGCTCACGGCTGCGCCGGATGTACCAGTTCGTCAGCACGTCGAGGAACCCGCGGGTCGTCTCGCACGCGTCGGCGATCGCGAGGTCGTCCAGCTGGGTCGTCATCGCCGCGACGTACTGGCGCAGCTTGGCGAGCACGTAGCGGTCCAGCGGGTCGGTCGAGTCGGTGCGCCGCTGCGCGGTGTACCCCTCGGCGTTGGCGTAGAGGCTGAAGAAGTACCAGCTGTTCCACAGCGGGATCATCACCTGGCGCACCGAGTCGCGGATGCCCTGCTCGGTCACCACGAGGTTGCCGCCGCGCAGGATCGGGCTGGCCATGAGGAACCAGCGCATCGCGTCGGCGCCGTCCCGGTCGAAGACCTCCGAGACGTCGGGGTAGTTGCGCAGGGACTTGCTCATCTTGTTGCCGTCGCTGCCCAGCACGATGCCGTGGCTGATGCAGGTCGAGAACGCGGGCTTGTCGAACAGCGCCGTGGCCAGGACGTGCAGCGTGTAGAACCAGCCGCGGGTCTGCCCGATGTACTCCACGATGAAGTCGGCCGGGAAGTGGCCCTGCAGGCCCGCCGCCCCGTCGAACCAGTCGGCGTTCTCGAACGGGTAGTGCACCTGCGCGAAGCTCATCGAGCCCGAGTCGAACCACACGTCGAGCACGTCGGTGACGCGCCGCATCGTGGAGCGCTCGCCCTCGGGGCGCGGGTCGTCGGGGTTCGGCCGGGTCAGGTCGTCGACGAACGGGCGGTGCAGGTCGGGCTCGCCGGCGGCGTTGCGCGGCAGGCGGCCGAAGTCCCGCTCGATCTCGGCGAAGGAGCCGTAGACGTCGAGGCGCGGGTAGGCCGGGTCGTCGCTCTTCCACACCGGCACCGGGGAGCCCCAGAAGCGGTTGCGGGTGATCGACCAGTCGCGGGCGTTCTCCAGCCACTTGCCGAACTGGCCGTCCTGGATGTGCTCGGGCACCCAGCGGATCTGCTGGTTCAGCTCGAGCATCCGGTCCTTGATGGCCGTCACCTCGACGAACCACGACGAGACGCCCTTGTAGATGAGCGGCTTCCGGCAGCGCCAGCAGTGCGGGTAGGAGTGGTCGTAGGTCTCGCGGCGCAGCAGCACCGTGCCGAACGTGACCGCCCCCAGGTCGGCGGCGTCGCGGCCCGCGACGTGGTCGAGGGCGTACGTCGCGTTCTTGAGGTGCTCGATGACGAGCGGGTTGGCGTCGAAGACCTGGACGCCGGCGTACTCGGTCACGGGCGCGGTGAAGCGGCCGTCCTTGCCGACCGGCATGACCGCCTCGATGCCCTCCCGGTCGGTGACGACCTTGTCGTCCTCGCCGAAGGCGCCGGCGGTGTGCACCAGGCCCGTGCCGTCGGTGGTGGTGACGAACTCCGCGGTGACGATGCGGAACGCGTTCTCGTGGCCCAGGTAGTAGGAGAACGGCGGGGTGTAGTGCCGCCCCGCGACCTCGGCGCCCGTGTACCGCGCGACCACCTGGTCCTCGATCGCGTCGCTCCCCTCGTCCTTCAGCTCCCGCGCGTACGACGCGAGCCGCGCCTCCGCCAGCAGGTAGCGCTCCGGCGTACCGGTGGAGGAGGACTCGACGACGACGTAGTCGATGTCCTCGCCCACCATCACCGCGAGGTTCGACGGCAGGGTCCACGGCGTCGTCGTCCACACCAGCGCGAGCACACCGGCCAGGGGGTCGTCGCCCCCGTCGGGGCCGTCGCCGTGGATGCGGACGCCGACCGTGACGGCCGGGTCCTGCCGCACCTGGTAGACGTCGTCGTCCATCCGCAGCTCGTGGTTGGACAGCGGCGTCTCGTCGTTCCAGCAGTAGGGCAGGACGCGGAAGCCCTCGTAGACCAGGCCCTTGTCGTGGAGCGTCTTGAACGCCCAGATGACCGACTCCATGTAGTCGGGGTTGAGCGTGCGGTAGTCGTTCTCGAAGTCGACCCAGCGCGCTTGGCGCGTGACGTAGTCCTGCCACTCGCCGGTGTACTTCAGCACCGAGGCGCGGCAGGCGTCGTTGAACTGCTCGATGCCCAGCTCGAGGATCTCGTCGGTGGTCTTGATGCCGTTCAGGCGCATCGCCTCGAGCTCCGCGGGCAGGCCGTGGGTGTCCCAGCCGAAGCGGCGCTCGACGCGCTTGCCGCGCATCGTCTGGTAGCGCGGCACGATGTCCTTCACGTAGCCCGTCAGCAGGTGGCCGTAGTGCGGCAGCCCGTTGGCGAACGGCGGACCGTCGTAGAACACGTACTCGTTGCTGCCGTCGGCGCCCGCGTCGCGCGCCGCGATGCTGGCCGCGAACGTGCCGTCGCCCTCCCAGTAGGCGAGCACCTGCTTCTCGATGTCGGGGAAGCGGGGGGAGGTCGGGATGCGGTCGAGACCGCTCGTGGAGACCCGGGGGTAGGCCATCGCGCTGCTCTCCTGGTACGTCGCTCGGGCGCCGGCAGGGCTGCCGGAACTGTCTGGCCACGAGGACGACGGATGCCGCGGTACCACCTCGCTTGCCGCCCCACCCCGGTGTCCCGGGACGGCGCGACCGCTTCGTCGGGGGCTGTGACGGGCCCACCCGTCCGGTTCTACTGAGCGGTCGTGCGGACCGCCGTTCTTCCGGAGGCTCGCCGCTGATGACGGCTCGGACGCCTCTGCGCGGGATGGTACGCCGCGGCGCGGGGCCCCGCGAATCCGATCCCGGGCCAGCCGGGGCGTCGGCCGGGGCCGGCCGGGGTCAGCCGGTCGGGGCCGGGGGCAGGACGCCCGCGGCGTCGAGCGCCGCCGCGGTCAGCCGGCGGCCGAGCTCGACCATCTCGGTCGCCCGGTGGAAGTCGAGGGTGCGGCAGGCGTCGACGGGCACGTCGACCGTCACGTCGGCGGGGAACGCCGCCTGGCGGTAGCGGTGCACGAGGCCCTGCATCGCCTCGAACGACTGCGCGGTGACGTCGGTGAGGCGCAGGTCCTTCGGCAGCGGGTCGGTGCCGCCCGTGACCGGTTCGGCGGCCGTGGCGGGCTGCAGGCCCCCGCCGCCGTCGCCCGCCAGCACGGGGGCCTGCTCGGCGGGCGTCGGGGCGTCGTGGTGCCGCCCGTGGCGCCCCTCGTGCAGCTCGTCGGCGTCCGGCTCGCGGCCGGTGACGCTGGCGATCGTGCGGCGCAGGCGGTCGCGCCACTCCTCCAACCGCTGCGGGGCCGCCGACTCCTGGGCGGGCGCCTGCCGGTCCGCGCGGGCGCGTCGACCCAGCAGCGAGACCGCGACCGTGAGGTCGGCCGGAACCGCCGTCGTCGGGTCGACGGGCACGGGGTTGAGCAGGCCGCCGTCGACCAGGAGCCGCCCGTTGATCATCACCGGCGTGAACAGCCCCGGGATGGCGATCGACGCCCGGACCGCCGGCAGGAGCGGGCCGCGCTGGAACCAGACCTCGCGCCGCGAGCCGAGGTCGGTCGCCACCGCGGTGAAGGGCACGGGGAGGTCCTCGATGTCGGTGCCGTCGAAGAGCTCGCCGATCGCCCCCAGCAGCCGGTCGGCGGCCACCGCGCCGGGCGCGGACAGCTTGAAGTCCATGAGGCGCAGCACGTCGCGCTGGCGCAGCCCCGCGGCCCAGGCGAGGAAGTCGTCGTCGCGGCCGGCGGCGGCCAGGCCGCCCACGAGCGCCCCCATGGAAGTGCCGGCGATGGTGACGATCTCCCCGCCCCGGGCGCGGATCTCGTGGATGGCGCCGAGGTGGGCGTACCCCCGGGCGCCCCCGCTGCCGAGCGCGAGGGCGACGCGGACGGGCGACGGGGCGGACATGGCGCCGAGGCTACCGACGGCCGGCGCGGGCCGCGCGGGGGCGGCCGGCGCCTCAGCAGGTCGGGTCGGTCGCCGGCTCCCCGGCGAGGCGGGCACGCGTCCACGCCACCAGCTCGGCGGTCAGCGGGGAGGAGTCGGCGACGAGCGAGCCGTGGTCGAGCCCGTCGTACTCGACGTAGCGGGGCGTCTCCCCCGCCGCGCACCGCTGAGCGATCCACCGGCGCTGCAGGTCGGCGCGCACGACGACGTCCGCGGCGCCCTGGGCGACGAGGACCGGCACGTCGGGCACGGTCGGGGTGTTGGCCACGAGCCGGTCCGCGACGTCGGCGCGGTCCAGGTCGTCCTCGCCCAGGGCGGGACCGCGCAGCTGGCTCGCCGCGGCCCACGCGGCGACGGCGTCGCGGCCCACGAGGCAGCGCGAGGCCACCCGGTCGGCGAGGTGGGCGGCGAGCCAGCCCTCGTCGTCGCGCAGCCCCAGGTCGTAGGTCTCGTCCCAGGTCACCGCGAGGTAGGCGTTGAGCACGCGGTCCCCGCCCGGGCCGGAGAGGTCCCGCACGAGCGCGGTCAGGTCGGTGGCCGGCGCGAGCGCCGCGACGCCGGCGACCCCGACCTCGGGGGCGTACGACGGGGCGAGCCGCCCCGCCCACAGCGCGGCGTGCCCGCCCTGGGAGTGCCCCCACACGACGGTGGTGGGCGCGAGCGCCCGCAGCTCGCCGGCGGCGCGCACGGCGTCGAGCACGTTCGCCCCGGCCGCCGGGCCGTCGAGGTAGGCGTGGCGGCCCGGCGCCCCCAGGCCCACGTAGTCGGTGGTGACGGCGACGGCACCCGCCGCGACCACCTCGGCCAGCGCGGCCTTCGCGCCGGCGAACGGGTCGCTCGACGCCGACGGAGCGCACGGCCGGGCGACGCCGGTCGTGCCGTGCCCGACCGCCACCGCCGGCAGGGCCTCGGGGCGCCCGGTCGGGGCGACCACGGTGGCGCTGGCCAGCGCCGGCTCCCCCGCCGCGTCGCGCGTCGTGTAGAGGATCCGCCACCCCTCGGCGCCGTCGGGCACGTCGGTGGTGAAGGGCTCCTGGCGCACCAGGCGGCCGGCCTCCGCGGGCACCTCGTCGTCGTCCGGGGCGGCGTAGAAGGCGTCGAGGGTGGGCCGGGAGCCGACGTGCACCACCACCGTGGCGACGAGGAGCAGCACCGGCACCGCGGCCGCCCCGACGAGCAACCAGGTGGGCACGCGGCGCCGGTCGCGCTCGGACCGGCGCGTGCGGCCGCGGCCGGTGTCCGCCTGGTCGCCGCGGACGCGTCGTACGACGTCGTGCACCCCGGTCCGCAGGGCGACGAACCCGCCGCCCACGACGAGCGCCACGGCGAGCAGCCACGGGAGCACGCGCAGGGTCGTGGTGGGCCACGCCAGGGCGAGGAGGACGAGGGCGGCGAGGCCGACGACGACGGCGGTCCGACGGATCACGGGGCCATCCTGCTCCCCACGACGACCGGCTCGGCGCCCGGGCGTAGCGTGACGCGTCGTGCAGCTCCGCGGTCTCCTCGCCGACACCCGCCCGCTGGCGGTGCCGGCCTTCCGGCGTCTCTGGCTGGCCAACATCGTCACCGTCGTCGGGGCCCAGCTCACCGTGGTGGCCGTGCCGGCGCAGATCTACGCGATGACGGGCTCCTCGGCGTACGTCGGGCTGACCGGCGTCTTCGGGCTCGTGCCGCTCGTCGCGTTCGGCCTGTGGGGCGGCGCCCTCGCCGACCACGTCGACCGCCGCCTCCTGCTCGTGGTCACCACCCTCGGGCTCGTCGCGACGAGCGTGCTCTTCTGGGTGCAGGCGGCGCTGGGGTCGCAGGACGTGTGGGTGCTGCTGGGGCTGTTCTCGGTGCAGCAGGCCTTCTTCGCGGTCAACCAGCCGACGCGGACCGCGATCCTGCCCGCGCTCGTCGACACCCCGCTGCTCGCCGCGGCGTCGGCGCTCAACACGACCGTCATGCAGGCCGGGGCCATCGCGGGGCCGCTGGTGGCCGGCGTGCTCATCCCCTTCACCGGCTTCGCGTGGCTCTACCTGGCCGACGCCGTGTGCCTGCTCGCGACGCTGTACGCCGTGCTGGCGCTGCCGCCGCTGCCCGTCGTCGGCGCCGTCGGCACGCCGGGCCTGCGCTCGGTGGTCGACGGCCTCGTCTACCTGCGGACGCAGCCGGTGCTGCTCATGAGCTTCGTCGTGGACGTCGTCGCGATGCTCTTCGGGATGCCCCGAGCGCTCTTCCCCGAGATCGCGCACCTCGACTTCGGCGGCCCGGACGGCGGCGGCATCGCGTTCGCGCTGCTCTTCGCCGCCATCCCGGCCGGCGCGGTGGTCGGCGGCGTGTTCTCGGGGTGGGTCTCGCGGGTGGAGCGCCAGGGCCTGGGCGTCGTCGTCTGCATCGTCGTCTGGGGCCTGGCCGTGACCGCGTTCGGCCTCGCCGCGGGGCTGGCGGACGGGTCGGCCGGGACCTGGCTGGTCGTGGCCGTGCTGGCGCTGTCGATCGGCGGCGGCGCCGACATGGCGAGCTCGGCACTGCGCCAGTCGATGCTGCTCACGGCCGGGACCGACGAGGTGCGCGGCCGCCTGCAGGGCGTCTTCCTCGTGATCGTCGCCGGCGGCCCCCGCCTGGCCGACGTCGCGCACGGCGGGGCGGCGGCGGTCGTCGGGGCCTCGGTCGCCGCGGCCGGCGGCGGGATCCTCACCGTGGTGGGCGTCGTCGTCGCCGCCCTCGCGGTGCCCGCGTTCGTGCGCTACCGCGTCGCGGTCAGTCCCCGCTGAGGCCGGCGCGCACCACGGGCTGGGGGCCGCGCATCGTGTCGATCCAGAACGTCACCTCGTCCGGCGAGGGCCAGCGCGGCAGCACCGGGCCGGCGAACGGGTCACCGGGCTCGACGGTGCGCACGCGGATGTAGGCCAGCCGGCCCTCGTCGACGCGCAGCCCCACCACCAGAGGCTCACCGTCGTCGCCCACGAAGCGGGCGTGGACGGGGAACTCGGCGTCGGCGGGCACGGCCAGCGGCACGTCCCCGGCCACCTCGAACGTCGCGAAGTCGACGGCCTCGTGCTCGCCGCGCTCCGCGTCGGTCGTGACGGCGCGCAGCAGCTGGGCCCGCAGCGCGAGCGCGCCGTAGTCCTCGGTCTGCGACAGCAGCGCGTCGGTCAGGGCGCGCACGTCGGCGTCGAGCGGGCGCTCCACCCACTCCAGCTCGCCGGGCTCGGGGGTCTCGTCCGCGGCGCCGCGGCCGAGGCGGTCGCGCACCCAGGCGCGCGGGTCGCCCACGAGGTCGACGGGCACCGCCGCCCGGGCGGCCTCCCACCCGGCCCAGGCGAGCCCTCCGACGAGGGACGCGGCCGCACCGCGTCGTACCAGCCGCAGCGCCTCGCGGCGCGCTCGGGATTCGGGGTGCATGCCCCCGACGGTAGCCGGACGGTCGGCGCGGTTCCGTAGCATGGGTCCACGTGACCGCAGCCAACGCCGCCGACGTGCCGACCTCGACCTCCGGGCCGACCCCGCCGACCCCGCCGACCTCCGCCTGGGGCGTGGGGCTCGCGACCACCGCCCCCGACGGCACGGTGCTCGACGTCTGGTTCCCGGCCCCCGCGCTGGGCGAGGCGCCCGCGGCCGACGCCCCCGACGCCGTGGCCGGCGCGGACCTCGACGCCCTGGCCGGCGTCGACGAGCTGCGGGGCGTGGTGCGGGAGGTGCGCCGCGTCGAGATCGCCGACCTGCAGGCGCCGCCGACCTCGACGGAGGACGTGTGGCTGCGGCTCCACCTGCTGTCGGCCCGCCTCGTCGTGCCGCACTCGATCTCGCTCGAGGGCCAGTTCGGCCTGCTCGCCAACGTGGTGTGGACCTCGGCCGGCCCCTGCGCCGTCGAGGGCTTCGAGCTCACCCGCGCGCGGCTGCGGGCCGCGGGCACCCACGTGAGCGTCTACGGGATCGACAAGTTCCCCCGCATGACGGACTACGTCGTGCCCTCCGGCGTGCGCATCGCCGACGCCGACCGCGTCCGCCTCGGCGCGCACCTCGCGTCCGGCACCACGGTGATGCACGAGGGCTTCGTGAACTTCAACGCCGGCACGCTCGGCGCCTCGATGGTCGAGGGCCGCATCTCGGCCGGGGTCGTCGTGGACGACGGGTCCGACGTGGGCGGCGGCGCCTCGATCATGGGCACGCTCTCGGGCGGCGGGAAGCAGGTCATCTCGATCGGCCGCCGCTGCCTGCTGGGCGCCAACTCCGGGCTCGGCATCTCGCTGGGCGACGACTGCGTCGTCGAGGCGGGCTGCTACGTCACCGCCGGCTCCAAGGTCGCCGTCATCGAGCCGGGCGCGGAGCCCCGCGTCGTCAAGGCCGCCGAGCTCTCGGGCGCCTCCAACGTGCTGTTCCGCCGCAACTCCGTCTCCGGCGCGCTCGAGGCCGTGCCGTGGCGCAGCGAGGGCGTGTCCCTCAACGCCGCGCTGCACGCCAACGACTGAGGGTGCGGGCATCGACGGCGCGGACGGGGCCGCTGGTGGCTCCGGCAGGACCGGGCGGGTGAGCCGCCGGCTGCTCGTCGGCGCCGTCGTCGTGGCCCTCGTCGTCGGCGTCGTCGCCCTCACCGGGCGCTGGGTCTACCGCAGCGTCGAGGGCTTCCTGCCCGGCGCGCAGGGGTGCGTCGCGACCCTCGACGTCGACGGGGAGACCGCCGAGGTCGAGCTCGACGTCGAGCAGGCGGAGCACGCGGCGCTCATCGTGGCCACCGCCGTGCGTCGCGGCCTGCCCGCGCGGGCCGCGACGATCGCGCTCGCCACGGCGTACCAGGAGTCGAAGATCCGCAACATCGACTACGGCGACCGCGACTCCGTCGGCCTGTTCCAGCAGCGGCCCTCCCAGGGCTGGGGCACCGAGGAGCAGCTGACGGACCCCTCCTACGCCACGAACGCGTTCTACGACGCACTCGTCGAGGTGCCGGGGTACGCCGACCTGCCCGTCACCGAGGCCGCCCAGGCCGTGCAGCGCTCGGGCTTCCCCGAGGCGTACGCCGACCACGAGGCCGACGCGCGGGTGCTCGCCTCCGCGCTCACCGGGTGGACCGGGGCGGCCCTCACCTGCCGCGTCGACACCGACGTGCGCACCGAGGCCGGCGACGAGCTCGACGCGTCCGGCCTGACGGCGCGGGCGGCGACGGTGCGCACCGAGCTGGCGGCGGCGTACGGCGAGCTCTCCCTCGGCGGGTTCGCGCCCGGCGGGGTGAGCACGGGGCACTCGGAGGGCTCGGCGCACTACGACGGCCGCGCCCTCGACGTCTTCACGCGACCGGTCACCGAGGAGACGCAGCGGCTGGGCTGGTCGGTGGCGCAGTACCTCGTGGCCCACGCCGAGCGGCTCGACGTCGCCACCGTCATCTACGACGACATGATCTGGACGGCGCGGCGCTCCGGGCAGGGCTGGCGCCCCTACGACGTGGACACGTCCGGCGTCGACGAGGACACCGCGGCGATCCTGGAGCACCGCGACCACGTGCACGTCGACGTGTTCGGCAGCTGACCGCTGCCCCAGGCCGGCGGGGCGCAGGCAGGGACCGGCGGGGCGCTCAGGCCAGGCGCGCGGCGGCGGCGGCGATGCGCTCGTCGGTGGCGGTGAAGCCCACCCGCACGTGCTGCGCGCCCGCGGCGCCGTAGAACGAGCCGGGGGCCACGAGGATCCCGCGCTCGGCGAGCCACCCGACGGTGGCCCAGCAGTCCTCGCCGCGGGTCGCCCACAGGTAGAGCGACGCCTCGGAGTGGTCGATGCGGAACCCGGCGCGCTCCAGCGCCCCTCGCAGCTCGGCGCGGCGCGCGGCGTACCGGCTGTGCTGCTCCGCCACGTGCTGGTCGTCGTCGAGGGCGGCGGCCGTCGCGGCCTGGACGGGCGCGGGCACGATGAGGCCGAGGTTCTTGCGCACGGCGAGCAGCTCGGCCACGACGGCCGGGTCGCCGGCGACGAACGCGGAGCGGTAGCCGGCGAGGTTGGAGCGCTTCGACAGCGAGTGCACGCTCAGCAGGCCCTCGTGGCTGCCGCCGCACACGTCGGGGTGCAGCACCGAGGTGGGCGGGCGCTCCGCGTCCCAGGCGCACTCGAGGTAGCACTCGTCGGAGACCAGCAGCGTGCCGCGCTCGCGGCACCACTCCACGACCTTGCGCAGGTGCTCGGGCGGCAGCACGCGGCCCGTGGGGTTCGACGGCGAGTTGAGCCACAGCAGCGCGGGGCGCTCGGGGCCGATGGCCGTGAGCGAGTCCGCCGCGAGCACCCGGGCGCCGGCGAGCGCCGCCCCCACCTCGTACGTCGGGTAGGCGAGCTCGGGGATGACGACGAGGTCGTCGGGGCCGAGCCCGAGGTGCACGGGCAGCGCACCGATGAGCTCCTTGGAGCCCACGCTGGGCAGGACGCCGTCGAGACCGAGGCCGGTCACGCCGAAGCGGCGGGCCAGCCAGTCGACGACCGCCTGGCGCAGCCGCGGCGTGCCGATGGTCGTCGGGTAGCCCGGCGCGTCGGAGGCGGCGGCCAGGGCGTCCCGCACCACGGCGGGCGTCGGGTCGACCGGCGTGCCGATCGAGAGGTCCACGACCCCGTCGGGGTGCGCGCGCGCCGTGGCGGCGTACGACGCCAGCCCGTCCCAGGGGAAGTCGGGCAGCCGGCTCGAGACCGGCCGCCGGCCCGTCGGGGTCACTCCTGGTTCTGGGGCGGCAGGGCGGCGACGAAGGGGTGGTCGGCGTCGATGGCGCCCATCTTCGCGGCACCGCCGGGCGAGCCGAGGTCGTCGAAGAAGTTGACGTTCGCCGCGTAGTAGTCCTTCCACTCCTCCGGCGTGTCGTCCTCGTAGTAGATCGCCTCGACGGGGCAGACCGGCTCGCACGCACCGCAGTCGACGCACTCGTCGGGGTGGATGTAGAGCATCCGCTTGCCCTCGTAGATGCAGTCGACCGGGCATTCGTCGACGCACGCGCGGTCCATGACGTCCACACACGGCTGGGCGACGACGTAGGTCATCTTGAGGTCCTCCTGAGACGGGCAGGGCGGGTCGTTCGCGATCGGGGGGTGCGCTCGCGCGCACCGGCCCACCCTAGTATCCGCACGGTGACGCCTCCCGACGAACCCCAGCATGCGGGCACCCCCGCGGCGCACGACCTCGGGGCGCACGGTCTGGGTCCGCACGTGGTCGGCACCCGCGTGGTCGTGCGACGCGTCGTCCCAGGTCAGGTGGGTCCCACCGGCGGCCCGAGCTTCACCGACGTGCTCGGCGTGGCCGAGCAGTGGTCTCCGTCACTCGTGGTGCGCCGCGCGGACGGCACGCGCGTCGAGGTGCCGCACGACCTCATCGTCTCCGGCAAGCCGGTGCCGCCCCGCCCGAGCCCGCGCCTGCGGGTGGACGCCGGGGCCGCCGAGGCGCGGATGCGGCTGCTGTGGCCCGGCACCGAGCGCGAGCGGCTCGAGGAATGGGTCCTCCAGGCCTCGTCGCCCACCGGCGGCCGGCTGCGGCGGCGCACCAACTCGGTGCTCGCGGCCGGGACGGTCGACCTCTCCCCCGCCGACGCACGGGCGCACGTCGCGGACTGGTACGCCGCGCGGGAGCGCCGACCGCTCGCCATGGTCGTCGTGGGCTCGGCGGAGGAGGAGCTGTTCCGCGACGGCGGCTGGCACGAGCCGGTCGACGTGGACGGGTGGCAGGTCGCGCTGCAGCTCGCCTCCCTCGCGCAGGTACGGCGCGCGCTCGCCCGCCGCGGGGCGTCGCCGTACCCGGACCTGACCGTCGCCGAGACCCACCGCGACGAGCACCTGGTCGTGCTGGACGCCGCGGTGGAGGTCGAGGAGCCCGGCGGGGAGCGGGTCGTGCTCGCGCGGGGCGGCGCGGCGGTGCGCGGCGACTGGGCCGGCCTGCACGACCTCGCGGTGGAGCCGGCGTACCGGCGCGCGGGGCGCGGCACCGCGGTGCTGGCGGCGCTCGTCGACGAGCTCGCCGCGCTGGGAGCGACGACGCTGGCCCTGCACGTGCTGACCACGAACGCGCCCGCCCTCGCGCTCTACGAGGGGCTGGGTTTCGTCACCCACCACACGGTGACGTACCTGGCGCCGCCCGACTGAGGGCGGGGGGCCCGCGGCCCGGGTCAGCCCGTCGGGGCCGCCGGGTCCGCGATGGTCTCCTCCGGGGCGGCCGGCGGCGTCGGCGCGGGGGCCGGGTCGGGCTGCGGGGCACGGCAGACGACCGTGTCGGACGGCGTGTAGGTCGTGCTGAAGACCTCCTCGCGCACCACCTCGCCGGAGCCCGGGCGCTTGAAGATGCGGGTCACGTCGACGTCGAAGCCGCGGTAGCCGGTGTGCGGCTCGCAGTCCGGGGTGGTCAGCGTGCGCGTGCTCGGCTGCGTGAAGTTGTGGCGCTCCGAGGTGGTCTCCTCGATGTCCCACACCTTGGTGGAGTACATCCGCACCGTGATCGAGCCCGGCGACCCCGGCGAGCTCGCGTCGAGCTGGGTGTCGATGAGCACGCCGTGCTCCGTGTCGTTCTTGAAGCGCAGGTCGAGCGCCCCCCAGACCACCGTGGCCTCGCGGCCCACCGGGTAGCGGTCGATGTAGAACGAGTGCGGCTTGTGCTCGACGTCCTCCAGCCCGGCGAAGAACATGGCGTTGAACAGCGTGGTCGCCATCTGCGAGACGCCGCCGCCCAGGTCCTGGCGCAGGATGCCGTCGCTGATGACGTAGCCCTCGGTGAACCCGTTCTCGCGGGTGCGCTCGCCGACGGTGTCGTTCATCGAGAACGTCTCGCCCGGCAGCAGCAGGGTGCCGTCGATGAGCTCGGCGGCGCGCCCGATGTTGGTGTTGCGGTAGGACGCGTGGGGGTACGACGTCGTGAACTCGCTGACCAGCTCGGTGACGCCGAGCGCCTCGGCCTCCTCGGTGGTGAGCTCCGGCTCGGCGGCCGTCGCCTCGACGACGCCCTCGCGGCTGCCCTCCGGCGCGGTGACGAGGCCCTGGAAGACCGACGCGAGGGTCTCGGGGAGGTAGTCGACGCCCGGCTGCGCGGGCACGACGGTGGGCCGGCCGTCCTGCAGCACGATGGAGGCGTCGACCGGGCGGCCCGGGTCGCCGACGCGGTCGTCGACCGCGTCCTTGAGCACGGCGCCGTCGACGACGCCGACCAGCCCGCCGTCGCGGGCCTCCATGCGCAGCGCGGGCGAGAACTCGGCCGGGTCGAGCTCGACGGGGGTGTCGCCGAAGGTGAGGGTGACGGGCGCGGAGACGGCCGGGTCCGCGAAGGCGGCGCGCGCGGCCTCGACGTCGGCCGCGTCGACGGTCGGGCTGATGTCGGCCAGCTCGAGCTCCGTGGCGCCGCCCTCGGCGACGAACGCGTCCTCGATGCGCTGCGCGGCGGCCTCGCGGTCGAAGCCGCGGCCCGGGGTGGGCTCGGTGACGACGACCGCGCCGTCCTCGAACCCGACGGCGCCCTCCACCGCCGGCTGTCCCGCGGCCTGCTCCAGCTCGGAGAGCGCCTGCTCGACGGCGGCCGGGTCGGAGTCGACGACGGCGGGGAGGTCCTCGCCGCCGGTGAAGTAGGTCCAGAGCCGCTCGGGGCTCCAGCTGCGGCGCCCGCCCGCGTCGGCGACGGACGCCTCGTGGTCCACGGCGAGACCGAGGGCCGCCGGGTCGAGCTGCCGGGTCACGTCCGTGCCCGCCACGCTCACGTCGAGGGGCTGGGCGACGCGGTCCGCGAGGCCCGCCTCGAGGGTCGCTGCGGCCTCGTCCTGCGGCTGGCCGCCGATGTCGACGCCCGCGACCGTGGTGCCCCGGGCGACCTTGTCGCCCGCCACGACGTACGCCGCGACGTAGAGGCCGCCGAGCACGAGGAGGAGCCCGAGCAGCGAGTACGCCGCCACTCGCCGCCCGCGGCGCCGGCGCGGCGGCAGGGGGCCGGTGTGACCGGTGTCGTGGCCGGTGTCGTCGGCCTCGTCGTGGGTGTCGGGGAAGCCGGGGACGAACGGTCGCTCGGCGGTGTCCGCGCGCTCCCGCTTCGGGTCGGGGCGGGTCGCGGCGTCGCGGCCGGTCCGGGGGCCGGCCGCACCACCCGGCGCGGACTCGTCAGCACTGCTCACCGCGCCATAGTAGGGAAGGCGACTCGAAGTCGGTCGTCGCGGCGCCCGGCTCACCCGTGCGGGTGGGGCCCCCGGCCCTCGGCGGGCGGGGTCCGCCGTACCCGGCCGCCCGCGGCGAGCACCACCACGCCGACGAGGGCGACGGCGAAGGTGAGGGCCAGCAGCGTGTAGCCGCGCCCGTTCCCCTGGATGAGGTAGTCCCCCTCCGGGCGCGTCCGCAGCGCGAGGAGGACGGGTGCGACCCAGCCGACGACGAACGGCACGACCGTGCCGCGCCGCGTCGGCACGGCCCAGAGCACGGCCGCGGTGGCCGCGGCCACGAGCGGGAGGCCCCAGTCGTGGCCGGTGACGACCACGGCCGCCGCCCCGGTCAGGGCGCCCACGAGCAGCAGGCCGGCGCCGAGCAGTCCGGCGCGGAGCACGAACGCGGGGCCGGTGCGGCTCACAGCCCCGCGAAGAGGTCGTCCTCGAGCCCGTCGGCGCCGACCGGCCCGCGGGGGCCCTTGGCGAGGCGGTAGAACTCGATGCCCCACACGGCGTTGCCGAGGTTGTTCGAGAGCGCGAAGAAGGGGCCGTCGACGGTGATCTGGGTGGCGTGGGCGCGCATGGCGTCCATCTTGGCGTCGGCGTGGTCCCCGCCGTCGACGCGGCAGTCGAGGTCCTCGTCCGGCGAGCCCATCGGCATGGGGCCCTCGGGGTCGACGCCCTCGAAGGTGGTGGTGTCGCCGGCCGCGCGCAGCTTGCGCAGGCCCTCGCGCAGCTGGGTCGCCGACATGGCGCCCCAGTAGACCTTCGCGACGTCGTGGGCCTCGCCCAGGTCGCGGCGGTAGGAGGGCACGGCGGCCAGCGCGACGGCGTACGTCGCGACGCGGTGGGCCTGGATGTGGTCCGGATGGCCGTAGCCGCCGAACTGGTCGTAGGTGACGAGCACCTGCGGGCGGACCTCGCGGATGATCGCGACGAGGTGGTCGGCCGCCTCGGTGAGGTCGGCGTTGGCGAAGGCGCGCTCGTCGGTGTCGTCGGCGGCGATCGCGTGGCCGTCGGCGTGCCACTTCATGCCGGAGTCGCGGTAGCGGCCGAACCCGCCCAGGAACCGGTGGTCGGTGACGCCCAGCACGCGCATCGCGTCGGCCAGCTCGCCGCGGCGGTGCTCGCCCAGCGCGTCGTCGCGGTCGGCGGCCAGGTGCTCCAGCTCGGGGACGAGCACCTCGCCCATCTCGCCGGCGGTGCAGGTGACGAGGGTGACGCCGCGGCCCTCCGCGACGTACCTGGCCATCGTGGCCCCCTGCCCGATCGTCTCGTCGTCGGGGTGGGCGTGCACCAGCATCAGGCGCTGCGCGGGTGCGGTGGTGTGCTCGGGCATGGGGACGAGCGTACGGCGAGCCGCCCACCCCCGGTCGCGGTAGGAGCGGTAGTCGTCGACTATCGCTCCCGCCGCGACCCGGAGTCGGCTGACGCCCCGGACCCGGTTGCGGTACGAGCGGTAGTGGATCGCTACCGCTCCTACCGCGACCCGGGCTGGGCGAGCGCTGCGGCTCGAGGCGCCGCGCGATGCAGCTCGGCCGGGGTGGGTCAGGTGGTGGTGGGGTCGGCCGGTGGGCGCTTGATCCGCTTCGGGGCGGCGGGGAGGTCGAGCGGCGGGAGCGCCGGGGCCGGGGCGTCCGGGCGCGCCTCGTCGAGCCAGCCGTCGAGGTCGTCGACCACCACCTCGAGCACGAACGCCGGCGCGTCGGTCAGCACCGCCCAGGGGTGGTCCTCGTCGTCGTCCTCGCCGGCGAGGCGCTCGCGGACGACCTCCGCGTCGTACCCGTCCCGGCGCAGCCGCGCCGCAGCCGCCTCGGCGTCGTCGTCGCTGAAGAAGATGGCCCGCACGGTGTCCATCATGCCGCGACCCTGTCCCGCCGGAGGTCGCGGTAGGAGCGGTAGTGGATCACTACCGCTGGCACCGCGACCCGTCCGTCAGGCCGCTGCCGCACCACCGCGGCGGGGTACGCCGAGCGCCACCAGGTCGGCGACCACCTCGCCGGGCTCGGTGCGCAGCTCGACGGCCGCGCAGCCGATGACCACGCGCCCCGGACCGCTCAGCCGACGGTGCCGGCGCTTGTCGGCCACCCAGTGGGCGACCTCGAGGTGGAAGGCACCGTCGACCTCGAGCACCACGACGGTGCCGTCGGCCAGGTCCCACTCCGCATCCGTGTAGCGGCGACGGCCCCCGGCGTCGAGGCGCACCCGCTGCCGGTGCGGCGCCACGAGCCCGGCGGCGGCGCACACGACACCCAGGTCCATCTCGGCGACCGAACCGGCGCCGCCCACCACCTCGACCAGCGCCTCGGCGAGCAGCCGGGCCCGGGGCAGGGGCGCGAGCCGGGGCAGCCAGTCGAGCAGCTGCTCGCCCGTCGTGACCCGTTGCTGGACGCAGGCGGCGATCAGCCCCGCGGCGGAGCGGGGGTGCCGCAGGCGCGAGGCGGCGAGGAGGGCCGCCGGCTCGGCGCGGAGCACCGGAAGACCACGGCGGTGCGTCGTCCAGCGCTCGAACGGGCGTCGCGTGCGGTGCACCTCGATCCCGTCGGCGGGCAGGTGCTGCCCCGTGCGCACCACGACCGACACCTCACGCGTCGACCAGCCGCTGAGCCCGTGCAGGGCGAGGGCGGTCCGACCGGCCAGCGCCGACGGCCCGGACGGGTGGAGGACGGCGATCCACAGGCGCTGCTCCTCGACCGGCGGACCGCTGGTGGTGCTCACGACGGTGGGCGTGCGGACGACCCACGTGCCGGCGGCGACGCGTCGGCGTACCTCCTCGCGGTGGAAGCCCAGCTCGCGCAGCTGGTCCCGCGAGACCACGCCGGCCTGCTGGTCGGCGACGGCCCGCAGGGCGGCGAGCTGCTCCGTCCTGCGGCGCCGCAGCGCGGCGGCGTGGCGGTCGGCGATCTCGTCGGGCACGCGTCGAGTCTCGACGCGCCGGGCCGTCCCCGCGACCGGCCGTCCACAGGGGAGAGGGGTCAGCGGTGGCGACGCCTGACCGGGCCGGGTCGCGGTACCAGCGGTAGTCGGCGACTATCGCTGCTACCGCGACCCCGAGGCCGCAACCGGCGCGGGCGAAGCGGGCGAAGCCCCGGGCGACCCCGGCCCAGGCGTCAGGAGATGACGCGCAGGCGCACGGTGCCGCCGATGTCCCCGAGCTCGGACAGGGCGGCGTCGGGGATCGGCGAGTCGGTGTCGGTCACCGCGTAGCCGAGGTCCCCGCGCGTGGCGAGCGACTGGTAGCCGATGTTGATCGCGTGGCGGCCCAGCACGTCGTTGAGCGCGGCGAGCACGCCCGGCACGTTCTGGTGCAGGTGCGTGATGCGCTGCGTGTGCGGGGTGCGCTCGGGCATGAGGGTCGGCAGGTTCACCGACAGCGACGTGGCGCCGCGGCGCACGTAGTCGCGCAGCTTGCCGCCGACGAAGCGCCCGATGTCCTCCTGCGCCTCCTCGGTGGAGCCGCCGACGTGCGGCGTCAGGATCACGTTCGGCAGGTTGCGCAGGGGCGAGTCGAACGCGTCGCCGCGCTTCTTCGGCTCCTTCGGGAACACGTCGACCGCGGCACCGGCGAGGTGGCCCGACACCAGGGCCGCCCGCAGCGCGTCGTAGTCCACCACGAAGCCGCGCGAGAGGTTGAGGAACAGCGAGCGCGGCCGCATCATTGCGAACTCGGCCGCCCCGAACACCCCGGCGTTGGCCTCGCGGCCGTCGACGTGCAGCGTCACGGTCTCGGCGACCTCGAGCAGCTCGGCCAGCGAGCTGCAGCGCGTCGCGTTGCCGAGCGACAGGCGGTCGTCGACGTCGTAGAAGTAGACACGCATGCCCAGCGCCTCGGCCACGACGGAGAGCTGCGAGCCGATGTTGCCGTAGCCCACGATGCCGAGCGAGCGCCCGCGGATCTCGTGGCTGCCGTCGGCCGACTTGTCCCACACGCCCGCGTGCAGCGCCTTGTCGCGCTCGGTGAGGCGCCGCGCCATCGCGATGATGTTCGCGATCGCGAGCTCCACGACGGAACGGGTGTTGGAGTACGGCGCGTTGAACGTCGCCACGCCGAGCGTCGCGGCGCGCGCGAGGTCGATCTGGTTGGTGCCGATGCAGAAGGCACCGATGGCCGTCAGGTCCGGGCGCGCATCGAGCACGCGCTGCGTCACCTCGGTCTTGGAGCGGATGCCGAGCAGGTCGACGCCCTCGAGGGCCGCGATCAGCTCGTCCTCGTCGAGCGCACCGGAGTGCTCCTCGACGTCGAAGCCGGCCTCCGTGAGGATCTTGCCGGCGGTCGGGTGCAGGTTCTCCAGCAGCAGGGCTCTCACGTCCCCTACTTTCCCACTCCGGAGGTGCCCGGAGCACATCCGCGCGGATGGTGGGACGCCGTCCTGGTCCGGGCCGGTTCGTGCGGGTTCGTACCGTGGCGAGATGAGCACCCCCCTCCTCGTGCGCCGCAGCGCCTCTCGCCGTGCCCTCGTCGACGAGCTCGCCCAGCGGTACGGCGGACGCCCCGGCCTCGGCGCCCTCCTCTGCGACCTGCCCGGCCGCGCCCACCGGGCCCCCTGGGCGCGTCTGCTGGGCCACCGGGTGGAGCAGGCGTGGGGCTGGGAGGCCGCGGACCGTCGTACCGCCCAGTGGTGGCCCCAGGGCGTCACCACCTCCGGCGACGCCACCGCGCTGGGGAGCAGCCCGGCCGGGCTGGGGGAACGCCGCGTGGCGGTGGTGAGCTGGTACGCCAAGCCCGTCGCCGGCCCGGGCGGCAAGGACGAGAACCACGGGGTGCGCCTGACGTTCCTCGACCTCGACACCCTCCGCTACCGCCACGTGCTGCTCGTGAGGCCGGTACGGCGCGAGGACGGGCAGGTGCGCCTCGAGCCGGTGACCGCCCACGCGGGCGGCATCGTCTGGGCCGGGTCGTGGATCCACGTCGCGGCGACCGGGAAGGGCTGCGTCTCGGCCCACCTCGACGACCTCCTGTGGCTGCCCGACGGCGAGGAGGACACCGCGCACGGCTACCGCTGGGTGCTGCCGACCCGCGTCGACCACCGCGGCGGCGTGGAGGAGCCGGCGCCCACGAGCGCGCAGCCCGGCGCGAAGGTCGAGAAGCTGCGCTGGTCCTTCCTCTCGCTGGCCGAGGGGACGCAGGGGCCGTCGCTGCTGGTGGGCGAGTACGGCCGGGGCGAGAAGTCGACGCGGGTGGCGCGCTTCCCGCTGGGCCCCGACGGGCTGCCGGCGGGCTCGCCGGGCGACCGCCGCACGACGTACGCCAGCGAGGTCGTGGAGACCGGCGTGAAGGGCATGCAGGGCGTGGCCGACGTCGCCGGCCGCCTCCACGTCACGACGTCGCACGGCCCGTGGGGCGCGGGGAGCCTCGTGACGGCGCAGCACGGGGCGGGTCTCGCCGGGGCCGCGTGGCGGCGCACCGCGGCCGCCACGCCGATGGGCCCGGAGGACCTGTCGTGGTCGCTGGGCCGGCTGTGGGTGCCGACCGAGCACCCGCGGCGCCGGTGGCTGGTCGCTCTGCGACCCGTGGGCTGAGGCCCTCAGCCGCGCGGCACGCGGGCGAGCTGGCGCGCCTGGGCGACGAGGCGGCCGGCGGAGTCCCAGACCTCGCAGTCCTCCTCGAAGAACCCGCCGGCGACGTTGCGGGTGGCCTGGCGCACGCGCAGCCACCCGGGGGCCGGTACGGCGCGCACGTGCGCCGTCAGCTGCACGGTCGGGGCCCAGCCCGGCCGGCCGAGGTCGAAGGTGACGGGCGGCATCGCGTCGAGCGTCATGAGCAGCGACAGCGGGTCGGGCTCGCGGTCGGCGAGGCGGAACCAGGCCTGCAGCTCGCCGCGGCCCGACGGCCGCCCGGCGATCCACCCGGCGCAGGCGGGGTCGAAGCGCATCTCGAACCGCTCGACGAGCGGGGCGAGGCGGCGGAACTCCTCGGGCGCCGACGACGAGGCCGGGCACTCCTCGACCGGGGGCAGGGCGGGCGGGGCGCCCGTCGTACCCACCTCGTCGGTCAGCGCCCCCAGGTCGCCGAAG
Organism: Nocardioides sp. ChNu-99; assembly: GCF_029493445.1. Lineage (NCBI taxonomy): Bacteria > Bacillati > Actinomycetota > Actinomycetes > Propionibacteriales > Nocardioidaceae > Nocardioides > Nocardioides sp. ChNu-99. The sequence goes on from NZ_JAHWBL010000023.1 coordinate 30,658, forward strand.
GTGGCGAGGGCGGTGATGCGCGTCGTACCGCCCTGGGCCACCTCGGCCGCCACCGTGGTGAGCGTGCCGCGCCGCACCACGCGGGTCACCAGCTCGGCGGGGCCCTCGACGCAGGCGCCGACGTACGTCGCGGCCACCGCGACCGGGTCGGGCCGCTCGGGCACCGTCGCGCGGACCGCGGAGCCGATCAGGGCCAGCAGGAAGCCGCCGTTGATGCCGCCGCCGACGGACCAGCCGCCCGGCAGGTGCGCGGTGAAGCGGCGCTCGTCGTCCCCCACCTCCCCGGCGCCCGGGGTCAGGGTCAGGTCGCGGTCGAAGGCGGACTGCTCGCTCACGGCGCGGAGCCTACGTGCGCACGAATCGGCGCGGACGGCCCCCCGCCCCTAGACTCCTGGAGGCCCCTCGGGCCTTCCCACCCTTCGACGGAAGCGACGCATCCTCACCATGACCACCCTCCGTTCCGACCTGCGCAACGTCGCGATCGTCGCGCACGTCGACCACGGCAAGACGACCCTCGTCGACGCGATGCTCCGCCAGGCCGGCGCCTTCACCGCCCACCAGGCCGAGAGCGTCGCCGAGCGCGTCATGGACTCCGGGGACCTGGAGCGCGAGAAGGGCATCACGATCCTCGCGAAGAACACCGCGGTGCACTACGCGGGTCCCGCGGCCGACGGCCAGCCGATGACCATCAACATCATCGACACCCCGGGCCACGCGGACTTCGGCGGCGAGGTCGAGCGCGGCCTGTCGATGGTCGACGGCATCGTGCTGCTGGTCGACGCCTCCGAGGGTCCGCTCCCCCAGACCCGCTTCGTGCTGCGCAAGGCGCTCAACGCCGACATGCCGGTGATCCTGGTCGTCAACAAGACCGACCGCGGCGACGCCCGCATCGCCGAGGTCGTCGACGAGACCTACGAGCTGTTCATGGACCTGCTGGACGAGAGCCACAGCCAGGACGCGCTCGACTTCCCCGTCGTGTACGCCTCGGGCCGCGCCGGCGTCGCCGGCCTCGAGCAGCCCGAGAACGGCGAGCTGCCCGACTCCCCCGACCTCGAGCCGCTCTTCAAGACGATCCTCGAGACCATCCCGGCCCCGACCTACACCGAGGGCGCGCCGCTGCAGGCGCACGTCACCAACCTCGACTCCTCGCCGTTCCTCGGTCGCCTCGCGCTGCTGCGCATCCACGAGGGCAACCTGAAGAAGGGCCAGACCGTCGCGTGGATGAAGCGCGACGGGGACGTCAAGAACGTCCGCATCACCGAGCTGCTCGTCACCGAGGGCCTCGAGCGCAAGCCCGGCGAGTCGGCCGGTCCCGGCGACATCGTCGCGGTGGCGGGCATCCCCGACATCACCATCGGCGAGACGCTGGCCGACCCGGAGAACCCGGTCGCGCTGCCCCTCATCCACGTCGACGAGCCGGCCATCTCGATGGTCATCGGCACCAACACCTCGCCGCTGGTCGGCCGGGTGAAGGGCTCGAAGGTCACCGCGCGCCTCGTGAAGGACCGCCTCGACTCCGAGCTCATCGGCAACGTGAGCCTGCGGGTGCTCCCGACCGAGCGTCCCGACGCCTGGGAGGTGCAGGGCCGCGGCGAGCTGGCGCTGGCCATCCTGGTGGAGCAGATGCGCCGCGAGGGCTTCGAGCTCACCGTCGGCAAGCCGCAGGTGGTCACGAAGGAGATCGACGGCAAGGTGCACGAGCCCGTCGAGCGCCTGACCATCGACGCGCCGGAGGAGTACCTCGGCACGATCACCGAGCTGCTCGCGACCCGCAAGGGCCGAATGGAGCAGATGACGAACCACGGCACCGGCTGGGTCCGGATGGAGTTCCTCGTGCCCGCGCGCGGCCTCATCGGCTTCCGCACCGAGTTCCTCACCGACACCCGCGGCACGGGCATCGCGCACCACATCTCCGAGGGCTACGAGCCGTGGGCCGGCGAGATCCGCTCGCGCAACAACGGCTCGCTCGTCGCCGACCGCAAGGGCGCCGCGACGGCGTACGCCATGACCTCGCTCCAGGAGCGCGGCGTCATGTTCGTCGAGCCCGCGACGGAGGTCTACGAGGGCATGATCGTGGGCGAGAACTCCCGCGCCGACGACATGGACGTCAACATCACCAAGGAGAAGCAGCAGACCAACATCCGGTCCGCCACCTCCGACAACTTCGAGAAGCTGATCCCGCCGAAGAAGCTGTCGCTGGAGCAGTGCCTGGAGTTCTGCCGCGACGACGAGTGCGTCGAGGTCACGCCGGAGATGGTGCGCATCCGCAAGGTCGTCCTCGACCAGAACGAGCGCGCCAAGATGGCGTCGCGCGCCCGCAAGTCGAAGTGACCCCCGGCGCCCCGCGCGCCTGAGCCACCCCGGCTCCACCACCGCCCCGTCCGGGTCCCCCGGGCGGGGTGGTGTCGTCAGCGGGGACCTCGGCGAGCGCTCAGGCGGCGCGGAGCCGCACGACCCAGTACTGCACGCCGTACGGCGCCGCGTCGTGCAGCACCTGCGCGGTCCAGGTGCGCCCGGTCGCGGCGACCGCGGCGAGGTGGCGCCCGAGCGCCGCGAGCGGCGCGACGTCGGCCCACAGGGCGGCGGCCAGGTCGAGGTCGAGGCCCGCGAGGGCCTGCGCGTCGGCGGACGCGAGCGCGGCCCCGGCGGCGGCGTCGAAGCCCTCGGCGCGCTCGTCGAGGTGGCCCGGCGCCTTCTCGGTGCGGGTCGCGGACCCGTTGGCCACGACGAGCAGTCGTCCGGCGTCGGCCGGCACCTCGCCCTCGACCGCGGTCGCGTCCGTCGCACCGGCCTCGGCCAGCAGGTGCCGCGCGACCCGCAGGCCGACCGCGGGGCCGGCGCTGCGGCGTACCTCCGCGGGGGTGGGCGGGCTCGCGAGCACGGTGACGGGCTGCGGGGGCTCCCCCACCAGCCCGGGTACGGCGGAGCGCACCGCCCGGCGCAGGTCCGCCACCGGGTCGACGAGGCCGGCGTGCTCGGGCAGCAGCGCGGGCACGCCCGGGACGACGAGGACGTCGACGCCCGCCTGGGCCGGGGGCACCTCAGCCGCCGTGGTGCGGCGGCACCTGCGCGCGCAGCCACGCGTCGCCGGCGGCCTCGCCGGCCCCGGGGCCCTCGCGGTCGTCCCGGTCGTCGCTCGTCTGCTCCGGCAGCGTCTCGCCGAAGACCGCGGCGAGGCGCCGGCGGCGCTGCTCGGGGGTCTCGGGGGCGCTGCCCGGCCCGGACGGACCGGACATCAGGCGCAGAGGCCGTTCTGCTCGGCGATCTCCTCGGGCGTCAACGCCTCGGCCGGGTCGCTGTCGGTCGGCTCGGAGGTGGCGGAGTCGGTGTCCGTCGGCTCGGAGGTGGCGGACGAGCTCGGCGGGGCGGTGGTGGACGGCGCGGCCGTCCCGCTGCCGCCCGGCGCGATCGTGCCGGTCGAGTCCGTCGCCGTGATCGCCTCGCCGAGGAACTCCCCGGTGAGGGGCCGGTCGGTGCGCACGAGCTCCCAGAGGTCGTCGGCCTCCTCGGTCCACACGAGGCGGTTCGGGTCGGGCGCGTACTCCTCGTTCGGCACGGTGATGAACGTGATCTGGTCGAGCCCGATGCCGTTGAGCTGCAGCCCGAGGTTGCCCAGCTTGGCGAGGCTGCGGTACTCCGACGAGATCGTCATCGAGCCGGTCACGGCCTGGAGGAAGCCGCTGACGCGGTTCGGGTTCGTCAGGGTGTCGGCCGAGACCACCTTGTTCACCATCGACGCGAGGAACGCCTGCTGGCGCTTGATGCGCCCCAGGTCGCCGTTGGGTGAGCCCTGGTGCCGCTCGCGCACGTAGTCGAGCGCCTGCTCCCCCGTGGCGTTGTAGGTGCCCTCCGGGAGGCTGATGTTGTACTGGTCGTCCTCGATCTCGTTCGGCACGCAGATCTCGACGCCGTCGATGGCGTCGACCATCCGCTCGAAGCCCTCGAAGTCCATCTCGACGACGGCGTCGATCGGCACGTCCGTCAGCGTCTCGAGCGTCTTGACCGTGCAGATGGCGCCGCCTGCGCTGTACGCCGTGTTGAACATGACCATCTCCTCGCCGGGGACGGTCTCGGAGTTGTCGTCGACGCAGTCGGGGCGGTCGACGAGCGCGTCGCGCGGCAGGCTGATGCCGTAGGCGAAGTCGCGGTCGGCCGAGACGTGCATGAGGATCGCCGTGTCGGAGCGCCGGCCGCCCTCGTCCTCCTTGTCGGAGCCGACGAGGAGGATGTCGAGCGGCTCGCCGTCGGCGACCTGCTCGGGCCGCTCGTAGTCGAACTGCTCCTCCTCGTTCGCGAACTCGCCCAGGTTGCTCTCGAGCTGGCGGTAGAGGAAGGTGACGCTCAGCGCCGTGACGAGGGCCAGGGTGAACGCCGTGCCGAGGACGGCGCGCAGCACCGTGTGCCGGCGCTTGCGCCGGGCACGCCGCTTGGGGGTGGACATCGGTCTGCTCCTGGATGCTCGTCGGGCCACGCGAAATCTACGCGGAACCGCCAAGTCGTCGCGTATCGGCGGCATGGGGCGGCGACCGGTGGGTACCCGCGCACCGCCTGCGAGCCCCCCGCCCGGCGGTGGCAAGATTGCCCGCGCGGCCCCAGTAGCTCAGCGGATAGAGCAGCCGCCTCCTAAGCGAAAGGTCGCAGGTTCGACTCCTGCCTGGGGCACCACGCCGTACCCACGCCCCTCGGACGACACGCGGGCCTGCGTCGGACCGCCACCGCCGGGTACCGGCCGGTCACGGCGCCCGGGTCCCCGCGCGCTGCCCCGAGAGCCATCGAGGAGCCCCATGTCGACCGACGCCATCGTCCTCCTCAAGGACGACCACCAGCAGATCCTCAAGACCTTCTCCGACTTCGAGGCCGCCGGCGAGAACGCGCTGAAGACGAAGCAGCGGCTCGTGGACCGGATGATCGAGCTGCTCACGGTGCACACCTACATCGAGAACGAGGTGATGTACCCCCGCGTCCGCGAGCTCGTGCCGGACCTCGAGGACGACGTGCTGGAGTCCTACGAGGAGCACCACGTGGCCGACCTGCTCGTCGTGGAGCTGGCCGGGCTGACGCCCGAGGCCGAGCGGTTCGACGCGAAGACCACCGTGCTCATCGAGAACGTGCGTCACCACATCGCCGAGGAGGAGGACGAGTGGTTCCCGAAGGTCCGCGAGGCCCTCGGCCGCTCCGTCCTGCAGGAGATCGGCGCCGACATGCTCGAGGCCAAGAAGAAGGCGCCGCGCCGACCGTCGCAGCCCAGTGCGCTGAAGAAGACGATCGACGCCGTCATCAAGTAGCGACGGTCGCGGACGTCGGGCCGCGGCGCCCGCCCGGGGGGCCCCGCCCCCCCGCGCAGTTCCCCGCGGGGTGCGCCCCACATCTCGCCGGGGGGGGCGGGGGCGGGGGGCCGGGGCCCCGGGGGGGGGGCCGCGCCCCGACGGCTCAGTACCGCGCGGTGTGCTCGAGCACGGCGGCGGCCAGCGGCCCCACGACGGCGGCGGGCAGCGCGTGGCCCATCCCCGGTACGACGACGCGCCGCGCCAGCGGGACCCGCGACGCCAGGCGCTCCGCCGTGGGCGGCGGCGCGACGGGGTCCGCCAGCGCGTCGACGACGAGCACCGGCACCACGATCGCGCTCGTGTCGCGCTCGAGGCCCCGCTGATCGGCACGGGCGTGGGCGGTGGCCGCCGACGGGGTGCCGCGGTGCTCCGCGATGCGGCGCTCGCGCTCCTCGTGCTCGGCCGCGTCGAACGGCAGGTCGGGGCCGTGGAGCAGCCGGGCGTGCCGCAGCTGCCACTCGTGCTCCTCGGCGGGCGGGCGGTCGCGGCCCATCTCGGCCCACACCTCCAGCAGCTCGGGGAGCGGCCCGGGGGCCTCGTGGTCGTCGAGTGCCGGCGTACCGAGGATCGTGGCACTGAGGAAGCGCTCGGGGTGGTCGACCAGCTGCACCTGCAGCAGGGTGCCGCCCAGCGACATCCCGACCGCGTGGGCCCGGTCGACACCGAGGGCGTCGAGCACGGCGAGCAGGTCGCGGGCGAGGTCCCGCAGGGCGTAGGGCCGCTCGTCGAACGCGTGCGTGGAGCGGCCGGTGTCGCGGTGGTCGTAGCGGACCACCCGGTGGTGCTCGGCGAGCCGGTCGACGAGCGCATCGGGCCACTCGAGACCCGAGGCGTTGGCCCCCATCACCAGCAGCAGCGGCGGGGCCGACGGGTCGCCCGGCGTCTCGACCCAGAGCTGGTAGCCGTCGCCCACGTCCACGAACTGCTCGTCCCGGTGGGACCGGTCAGGTCGCTCGGGTCCGTCGGGTCGCCGTTCGCCGCTGTCCACCCGGCCACCGTACGCAGCCGCTCAGCGCGGCGTGCGGTCCACGAGGTCCAGCACGCGGCGGGCGACGCAGCCGTCCGGCGCCCGCACCTCGACGACGACCCCGCACGCGCGGGCGGCCCGGACGCCGTCGTCCAGCTCGCGGACCCCGACGGTGTGGAGCACCTCCACCTCGGTGAGGTCGACCACGAGTCGCCGCACGCCGGTCCGCAGGACCAGCTCGACGAACTCCCGCAGGTTGTGCGCGGCGGGGGCGTCCACCACCCCCCGCACGCCGACGGTGGCGTTGGCGCGGTCGAACGCGATCTCGAGCGATCGTTCCTGCTGGTCCACGGGGCACCTACGAGGCCGTACGACGGGTGCCCGCTGCTCGAGCACCGTCCGGTACCCATCGCCCTCTCCCCGAACCCGACCGGCAGGACGTGACCGACGGGACCCCGCTGGCGGGGCCCGGCGGGGAGCCCCGACTGGCGCCTCCCTTCCCCGCCGTGGGATCGTTGTTGCATGTTGTTCGCGATAAGCACGGAGGGCGCGGCGTGACCACCACGGACGCACCCCCCGTCGTCGCGACGGGACCGCCCGGGCGCGGGGGCCCGGGCGGTCCGCTGCGGGACGAGGGCCACGACCTCCTCGGGCTCGCGGCCCAGCGCCGCCGAGCGGCGCTGTGGACCACGGGCCTGGGCGTGGTGCTGCTGGCGACCCTCGTCGTCGGCGTGGGCGCCGGCCCGGTCGGCGTCTCCCCCGCCGACTCCGCCCGCATCGTGCTCCACCACCTGACCGGCTTCCCGGGCGAGATGACCTGGGAGCGGCGTCACGACGCGATCGTGTGGGAGATCCGCGCGCCGCGCGTCGTGCTGGGCGCGGCCGTGGGCGCCGGGCTCGCGCTGGCGGGGGTCGTGCTCCAGGCGATGGTGCGCAACATCCTGGCCGACCCCTACGTGCTCGGCATCTCCTCGGGCGCGAGCTGCGGCGCCGCGGGCGCCATCCTCTTCGGCGTCGGCGCCGGGTTCGGCGACTACGCGCTCCAGGGCAGCGCCTTCGTCGGCGCCCTGCTCGCCTCGCTCCTCGTCTTCCTCGTCGCCCGCAGCTCCGGGCGGATCACGTCCGTGCGGCTCCTCATGGCCGGGGTGGCGGTGGGCTACGCCCTGTCGGCGGCCACGAGCTTCCTCATCTTCGCCTCCGACTCCGCCGAGGGCTCGCGCTCGGTGATGTTCTGGCTGCTCGGCTCCCTCGGGCTCGCCGCCTGGAACGGGGCGCTGGCCGTGGTCGTCGTCGTGGTCGCCGCCACCGTCGCGGCGCTGGCCGTCGTGGGACGCCGCCTCGACGCGCTCGTCGTCGGCGACGAGACCGCACTGACGCTCGGCGTGCACCCCGAGCGCTTCCGCACCCTGCTGCTCGTGCTCGTCTCCCTCGTCGTCGGCGTCCTGGTCGCCATGGCCGGCAGCATCGGCTTCGTCGGCCTCGTCGTGCCCCACCTCGCCCGCCGCCTCGTCGGAGGGGCCCACCGCGCCGTCGTACCCGTCGCCGCCCTGCTGGGCGCCGTGCTGCTCGTGTGGGCCGACGTGCTCGCCCGCACGCTGCTGGCGCCGCAGGAGATCCCCATCGGCATCATCACCGCCCTCGTGGGCGCCCCCTTCCTGCTGCTCCTCGTGCGCCGCCTCCACGCGGTGCCGTCCTGACCCCGGAGGAACCATGTCGTCGACCCGCCCCGCCGTCCGTCGCCGTGCCGCGACGGCGACGGCCGCCGCCCTGCTGCTGCCCCTCGCCGGGTGCGGCGGCGAGGCCGCCGGGGACGCGGCCATCTCGGTGGAGAACTGCGGCGCGACCGTCGAGCTCGACGCCGCCCCCGAGCGCGTCGTGATGCTCAAGAGTGCGGCGGTGCCGACGCTGCACGAGCTCGACGTCCTCGACCGAGTCGTGGCCCGCGCCGGGCTCTACCCGGAGGAGTACTACGACGCCGAGACCCTCGCCGCCCTCGAGGAGGTGCCGCTGCTGACCGACCGCACGGACACCAGTGGCCACCTGCAGATCTCCCGCGAGGAGGTCGTCGCCGAGACGCCCGACCTCGTGCTCGGCGAGACCGAGAACCTCACGCGCGAGACCCTCGCCTCCTCCGGCATCGAGCTCGTCGAGGAGCCCGCGTTCTGCGGCTCGCTCGAGGGCGACGCGACCTTCGAGGACCTCTACGACCAGGTGCGCCTCTACGGCGAGGTGTTCGAGCGCGCCGACGAGGCCGACGCCTACGTGGGCGAGCTGCAGGACCGGGTGGCGGAGATCGAGGCCCGCGTCCCCGCCGACGAGGCCCGCACCGTCGCCGTCCTGTACCCGACGGTGGGCGGCGGCGTCACCTACGCGTACGGGCAGGGCTCCATGTCCGCACCCCTCGTCGAGGCCGCCGGGCTCGAGAACGTGTTCGGCGACGTCGCGGACCGCGTCTTCGAGGTCAGCGCCGAGGAGCTCGTCGCGCGCGACCCCGACGTGCTCGTCGTGCTCCACAGCGACGGGGACCCCGCGGAGGTCGTCGACGCCGTGGCCGACCTGCCGGGTGCCGACGCCCTGCGGGCGCTGGAGTCGGGCGCCGTCCTGCCGCTGCTCCTCAACTTCGCCGAGCCCCCCACGCCGCTGGCCGTCGACGGCCTGGACCGGCTCGTGACGTTCCTGGCGCAGACGCCAGCCGGGCCCACCGCGTGATCGCCGGGCACCGGGTGCGGCACCGCTACGGCGACGCCGTCGTCGTCGACGGTGTCGACATCGCGGTGCCCGCCCGCCGGACCGTCGGACTCGTCGGCCCCAACGGCAGCGGCAAGACGACCCTGCTGCGCGCGCTCTACGGGTCCCTGCAGCCGACCGAGGGGCGCATCGAGCTCGATGGCCGCGACCTCGCCGACGTGCCGCGCCGCGACCTGGCGCGCGCCATCGCCGTGGTCGTGCAGGAGCACAGCGGCGACCTGCCGATGCGGGTCACCGACCTCGTCCTCCTCGGCCGCCTGCCCCACCAGGGGCTGTCCGGGCGGCCGTCGGCCCACGACCAGGAGGTCGCGACCGACGCCCTGCGGCAGGTCGGCGCCCTCCACCTCGCCACCCGTGAGTACGCCGGGCTGTCCGGCGGCGAGAAGCAGCGCGTGCTCATCGCCCGGGCCCTGGCGCAGGAGGCCGAGCACCTGCTGCTCGACGAGCCCACGAACCACCTCGACATCCGCTACCAGCACGAGGTGCTCGACCTCGTCGCGCGCCTGCCGGCCAGCGTCGTCGTGGTGCTCCACGACCTCAACCTGGCCGCCCGCTACTGCGACCACGTCGTCGTGCTCGGCGCCGGTCGGGTCGTCGCCCAGGGCCCGCCCGACGAGGTCCTCGTCCCCGAGGTCCTCGAACCCGTCTACGAGGTCCAGGTGCGCCGCGTCGACCACGACGGCGACATCAACCTCGTCTTCCGCAAGGCCACCACCACGAGGAGCAGCGCATGACGCTCCAGCAGACCGCCGTCGGGGCGCCCACCACCCCCGGGACGACCTCCGGGACCGGCGCCGGCGACGACGTCGACCTGCAGACCCGCCTCGACCGCTACTGGAGCGGCCGCGCCGCGGCGTACCACCAGCGGCAGGTCGAGGGCGAGCGCGCCCCGCACGACCGGGCGCTGTGGCACCGGGTCTGGGGTGGCGCGCTGCCGCCCGCGCCGGCGCGCGTGCTCGACGTCGGGACGGGCACGGGGTACGTCGCGAGCGTGCTCGCCGAGCTCGGCCACGACGTCGTGGGGCTGGACAGCTCCCCCGGCATGCTCGCGGAGGCCGAGGACGACGCGGCCCGCCGCCGGGCCGCGGGCCTACCGGCGGCCCGCTACGTGCTCGGCGACGCGGTCGCGCCCCGCGGCGTCGCCGTCGGCCTCGACGCGGTCACGAGCCGCTACCTGCTCTGGACGCTGCGCGACCCGGTGACCGCGATCCGCGCGTGGGCCCGCCTGCTGCGCCCCGGCGGCACCGTCGCGTGCGTCGACGCGAACTGGTACCCCGGCGGCATCGACCGCGGCGTCGCCGTCGAGTCCGCGGACGGCCCCGGCGCCTTCGGCGCGACGTACGACGCACCCACCGAGGGCGGGCTGCCGCTCGCCAACGCGACCGGCGTCGAGGACCTGGTCGCCGTCATGGAGGCGGCCGGCCTCGTCGGCGTGCGGACCACCCGCCTCGACGAGGTCGCCGAGCTCGACCGCCGCTTCGGGATGTCGCCGGGGCACGAGTCCCGCCCGCAGTACCTCGTCACGGGCCGCACGCCGGCCTGACCCGCACCCCACCCGGTTCGTGGGGGGAGCGCCGCGGAAACCCTGGCGCTGGTACCACGAACCGAGGATCAGGCCCCGGGCTCGGCGTCGGACCCCGGCTCGGCGCGGTGCCGCGGTCGGGGCTCGAGGCGGTAGCGCGTGGTGCGGCTGCTGTTGGCGACCACCGCGATCGACGAGGCGTTGTGCAGCACCGCGGCGGCGACCGGTGACAGCGCGCCGGCGGCGCTGACGGCGAGCCCGGCCGCGTTGACCGCGATCGACATGCCGTAGTTCTCCCGGATCGTCGCGACCGTGTGCCGCGAGAGGTCCCGCAGCTCGAGCAGCTTGGCCAGGTCGTCGCCCGCCAGCGCGATCTCGGCGGTCTCCAGAGCCACGTCGGTGCCGCCGATGCCCATCGCGATGCCCACGTCCGCCAGCGCGAGGGCCGGGGCGTCGTTGGTGCCGTCGCCGACCATCGCCACCGTGTAGCCCTCGGCCTGCAGCGCCCGCACCACGTCCTGCTTGTGCTCGGGCATGACCTCGGCGCGCCACTCGTCGATGCCGAGCTCGGCGGCGACGGCGGCGGCCACCTGGGGGTGGTCGCCGGTGAGCATGACGATGCGCTCCACGCCGTCGGCGCGCAGCGCCCGCACCACCTCGGCCGACTCGGGGCGCACGGTGTCGCGCAGGCTGACGAGCCCGGTGAGCACGCCGTCGACGGCGAGGAGCAGCGGCGTCTCGGCCTGCGCCTGCAGCTGGGCGATCCAGCGCTCGGCGGCCGCGTCGACCGCGATGCCCTCGCGCTGCAGCAGCGCGGTGCTGCCGAGCAGCAGGGTGCGCCCGTCCGCGATGGTGCGCATGCCGAGGCCGAGGAGCACCTCGCACTCCTCGTGCTCCGGGATCGCGATGTGCCGCTCCTCGGTGGAGCGGATGACGGCCTGGGCCAGGGGGTGCCGCGAGTGGATCTCGGAGCTGGCGGTCGCTGCGCACGGCGGTGACGGGGTGCCGGACGGCGCGGTCCGCCTCGCGGTGACGTCACTGCTCCACATGCTCGACGGCGAGGCCCTGCTGCAGGCCATCCTGCCGCGCCCCGACCTGGAGGAGGAGCGGCTCGTGGCCGCCGCCGGCCTGTACGCGGCCGTGCTCACCGGCCGGCTGGACATCACCGGCGACTGAGGCGGCGACCGAACGCCGTCACCGGCCGACGGCGTACCCCTGGGCCCCGCGCGGGTTGGCGGCGCCGAAGAGCAGACCGGTGGCGAGGTCGCGTCCGACGGTGGAGATGCGCCCCAGGGTCCACGGGCCCGAGAGCGTGACGTCGTGCCCGCGCTCGCGCAGCTCGGCGACGACGTCCGCGCCCAGGCGGTCCTCGACGACGACGCCGCCGGGCTCCCACGTGCGCGGCCAGAACGAGCTGACGATCGAGGTGGTGTGGAACGCGGGGGCGTCGATCGCCTCCTGCGGGGTGTAGCCGCCGACGAGCAGGCGCAGCAGGTAGAGCAGCTGCCACTGGTCCTGCTGGTCGCCGCCCGGCGTGCCGAGCGCCGCGAACGGCACGCCGTCGCGGCTCAGCACGGTCGGGCTCAGCGTCGTGCGCGGGCGGGTGCCCGGCCGCAGCGCCGACGGGCTGGCCTCGTCGAGCCACGTCATCTGCAGCCGGGTGCCGAGGCAGAAGCCGAGCCCGGGGATGGTCGGCGACGACTGCAGCCACCCGCCCGACGGCGTCAGCGCGACGAGGTTGCCGGCCGCGTCGACGACGTCGACGTGGCAGGTGTCGCCCCGGGTCTCGCCGTTGCGGGCCACGGTGGGCTCCCCGACGCCGACCGGGCGCGCCGGCCGCCCCGCCGGCTGGCCCGGCCCGGGCGGGCCCGCGACCTCGACGTCCTCGGGTCGACGCAGGGGCGGGACGAACGGCACGAGTCCCGCCACCTCGCCCGGCCGGAACTCCAGCGACGCCGTCTCGCCGACGAGCCGGGCGCGGGCTGCGGCGTACTCGGGCGAGAGCAGGGCCTCGAGCGTGGCGCGGTCCGCCGAGCCGCCGTAGTGCGCGTCGCGGTCGGCCATCGCCAGCTTGAGCGCCTCGACGATCGTGTGGACGCCGAGCGCCGTCGAGGGGTCGAGCCGCTCGTCGGGGAGGTGGTCGAGGATGGCCAGGGTCTGCAGCAGCACGGGGCCCTGGCTCCAGAAGCCGGCCTTGTGGATCGTCGTGCCGCGGAAGGACGCGGTGACCGGCTCCTCGAGGCGCACGGGGTCGTCGGCGAGGTCTGCGAGCGTCAGCACGCCGGCGTGGTCGGTGCCCGACGAGTGCCGGTTCGGGGTGCGGCCGTGGGCGACGACGGCCTCCGCGACGCCGCCCGCGCGCCACTCGGCCCGCGCGGCGCGCACGCGGTCCTCCCGGGTGCCGCCCGCGGCGTCGGCCAGGTCGGGCGCCTCGGCGGCGGCTACGAGGCGGCGCAGCGTGGCGGCGTACGCCGGGTTGCGGACGACCTCGCCCGGCTCCGGCGCGCGGCCCTCCGGCATCCACAGCGCGGCCGAGTCGGGCCAGTGCTCGGTGAAGTGGTCGCCCATGACGGCGACGGTGCGGCACAGCTGGGCACCCGCCGCGTGCCCCTCCTCGAGGTAGTGCACCGCCGGCGCGAGCACGTCGCCGAGCTCCCACGTGCCGTGCTGCTCGAGGAGCGCGAGGAGCGACTCGACGGCGGCCGGTACGGCGGCGGCCAGCGCCCCGCTGCCCGGCACCGTGGTCAGGCCCTCCGCGCGGAGGTGCTCGATGGTGGCGCCCGCCGGCGCCGGTCCCTGGCCGTTCACGACCACGGGGTCGCCGCCCGCGGGGGCCAGGATGCCGACGAGGTCGCCGCCGGGACCGTTGAGGTGAGGCTCGACCGCGTGCAGCACGAAGGCGGCGGCCACCGCCGCGTCGACCGCGTTGCCGCCGCGCTCCAGCACGGACTGGGCGCTGCCCGCAGCCAGCCAGTGCGTCGCGGCGGCCATGCCGAACGAGCCCGTCAGCGTGGGGCGCGTCAGGTCGGCCGGCGGCGGGGTGAAGGACCGGCCGGGCGCGGAGCCGGGCGTGGGGGCGGGCGAGGGCGTGGAGGTCGCGTCGGGCACGCGTCGAGCATGCCAGGCGCGGTGACCACCGCCGGTCCGTGGTGGCCCGGGATTCGTGGTAGCAGCGCCGCGGAAAGCCTGGCGCTGCTCCCACGAACTGGGACGGGCGGGCAGGCCGTGCGCCCCTGCGGCCTCCGGCTCAGCGCCCCGAGGTCTCCTCGGCCTCCTCGACGGCCTCCTCGGCGCTGTCGCCGGTGACGTCGTGGGCTGCCTCGTCGGAGAGGTGCGCGCCGCCGAAGGGCTCGCCCGACCAGCGCAGCAGGCGCCACCCGGCGTCGGGGTCGCCCTCGAGCACGGCGCCGCCGGTGTTGCCGAGGCGGGACCCGGCGAGCTGGTCGCGGTCGGCCTGCGCGACGCGGATGCCCACGTACGCGCGGATCGCGGCGCCGTGGCTCACCACGAGCGAGGCGGCGCCGTCGGTGGACCGCTCGGCCACCACGCGCAGCGCGGCGTCGTAGCGGGCGAGGAACGCGTGGCCGCTCTCGCCGTCGACGAGGGCCGCGTCGAGGTCGCCGTGCAGCCAGGCGGCGACGCACCCGACGTACGCCCGCACGGCCTCGACGCTCGTGCCCATCTCGTGCTCACCCGCACTGATCTCCCCGAGGCCGTCGACGACCTCGAGCGCCAGCCCGTGGGCGGCGACGAGCGGGGCCGCGGTCTCCTGGGTGCGCACCCGGTCGGACGCGTGCGCCCGCGCGAAGGTCTCGCCGGCGAAGGAACCCACGAGCGCGTCGGCCTGGCGACGTCCGAGGTCCGTCAGGGAGGCGCCGGGGGCGGCGGTGTCGAGGGCACCGGCGACGTTGGAGGAGGTCTGGCCGTGCCGCACGAGGATCAGGCGCACGGGACCACCCGCGCCGGCGGGGCCGCGGTCACGGCGGGGACGAGGGGGGCGAGGGGCACGCGTCGAGCCTAGCGACCGGGGCGGCGGCTCAGCCGGGCCGGACGGTGAGCAGCTGGTTGCTCGTGCCGACGGGTCCGGTGGCGTCGTGCAGCACGCTCGTCGTCACGCCCAGCCCCTGCGGCCCGAACGAGACGGTCGTGTCGAACCCCAGCCAGTCGCCCGTGGGGGCCCGCAGCAGGTGCGCCGTCAGGTCCACGTTGGGGAACGCGACGCGGCGCGGGTCGACCCGCACCGTCATCCCGTTGCTGATGTCGAGCAGCCCCGCAGCACGGGCGGTCGGGCTCACCGGCTCGTCGGCGACGAGCGGTACGGCGGGGCGCGCCCAGAACGAGGCCCGTCCCGGCTCGATCTGGCGGCGGCGCACGTCGACCGACGCGATGAACCCGCCCGGCCAGACGGTCGTCGGGTCCCACGCCGGGACGTCCTCGGGGCCGGCGATGCGGGGCAGCGCCGACGCGGCGACGGTGGCGGTGGTGCGCTCCTCGAGCAGCCAGGCGCGCAGCGTCACCGCTGCACGACCGCCGGCGCACATGGTGGCCTGCACCAGCTCGATCGTGCGCCCGGGGCGCAGCACCTCGACCTCCACCTCGACCTCGCCGAGCGGCATGGTGCCGAGGACGTCGGCCGAGATCCGGGCGGTCAGCAGCGCGTCGTCGCGCCGGGCGTCGCGGTCGAGCTCGATCGCGTGGACCAGGAGGCCGAGGGCGGGTGCGACGTGCTGGGCCGTGGTGTCCCAGGCGCCGCCCGTGTGCTCGGTGGCCCGGAACCGGCCGGGCCCCGTCCGCTCGTAGTACGCATCGCTCACGGCGGGTCCCCCTGGTCGTCGGCGGTCCCGTCCGGGGCCGCCCGGTGATCTTCCTCGCCCCCGGCCGTCGGCGCCACCTCCACGAGCACGGAGCCGAGCGCGACCTGGGCGCCGGTGCTCGCGCCCAGGACCGCGACGGTGCCCGCGAACGGCGCGCGCAGCGCGATCTCCATCTTCATCGCCTCGAGGACGACGAGCACCTGGCCCGCCGCGACCGCGTCGCCGACGGCGGTGCGCACGTCGAGCACGGTGCCCGGCATGGGCGCGGTGAGGGCGCCGTCCCCGACCGGTGCAGCGCGGTCGCCGGGCGGCAGCGGACGGGCGAGGACGTGGCGCTGGCCGCGGTGCGCGACCTCGACCGCGTGCCGCCGGACGGCGACCGTGACGTCCACCCGCTCGCCGTCGACGAGGAGCGACAGCTCGCGGACCTCGGCCCCTCCGGCCGCGTCCCCGGTGCCCGCGGGGAGGACCCGCTCGCCGAGCAGACGCACCTCTGCGGTCCCGCCCCCCTCCGGCGTCACCCCCGTCCCGTCGACCACGACGGCGGTGCCGCCGAGCACCGTGCGCCACGGCGCGCGGGCTCCGGCGATGCGCCAGCCGTCCGACCGGAAGGCGCCGCCACCCGCCCGGGAGCGCCCGGCGCGGGCGTCGGCCCACGCGCCGACGACGAGGGGCAGCCTCGGGTCGGGCGCGGGCACCTCGGCGTGGTCGAGCCACGCGGTGTGGATGCTGGCGTCGCGGAACTCGTCCGAGGCCACCAGCGTGCGCAGGAACCCCGTGTTCGTCGTCAGGCCCAGCACGACGGTGTGGTCGAGCGCGGCCAGCAGCCCGCGCCGGGCGGCCTCCCGGTCGGGGCCCTCGGCGACGACCTTGCCGAGCATGGGGTCGTACGCCGTCGTCACCTCCTGGCCCGACTCGAGCGCGTGGTCGACGCGCACCCCGGCGGGCCACCGCACGTACGACGCCGTGCCCGCCTGCGGGAGGAAACCGCCGTGGCTGTCCTCGGCGTACACCCGCGCCTCGATCGCGTGCCCGACCAGCACGAGGTCGTCCTGGCGCACCGGCAACGGCTCGCCCGCCGCGACCCGCAGCTGCCACTCGACGAGGTCGATGCGCGCCGGCTCGCCTGCCGCGCCCGCGGGACCACCCGCCCGGCCGGCGCCCTTCACCCGGCAGACGGCCTCGGTCACCGGGTGCTCGACCTGCAGGCGCGTGTTCATCTCGAGGAAGAAGAAGTCGCCGGAGTCGACGTCGAGGAGGAACTCGACGGTGCCGGCTCCGACGTACCCCACGTGCTCGGCGAGCCGCACCGCGGCGCTCGTCAGCCGTTCGCGCAGGGCGGCGTCGACCGTGGGGCCGGGGGCCTCCTCGAGCACCTTCTGGTGGCGCCGCTGCGTCGAGCAGTCCCGCTCGAAGAGGTGGAGCACGGTGCCGTGGGTGTCGCCCACGACCTGCACCTCGACGTGGCGGCCGCGCTCGACGTACCGCTCCACGAGGATCGTGTCGTCCCCGAACGCGCTCAGCGCCTCGCGCCGCGCGGCGGCGACGGCCTCGTCGAGCTCGCCGGGCGTCCGCACGACCCGCATGCCCTTGCCGCCCCCGCCCGCGGCGGCCTTGACGAGCACGGGGCCGGACCAGTCGCCCGTGCCGCCGGCGCCGTCCGGGTCGCCGGCGTCGCCGCGCGGGACGACCGGCACCCCGGCGGCGACGGCGATCTCGCGGGCGGCGTCCTTGCGGCCCATCTGCTCCATCACGGCCGCGCTCGGCCCGACGAGGGTGACGCCCGCGGCCTCCAGGGCGGCGGCGAACGCGGCGCGCTCGGAGAGGAACCCGTAGCCGGGGTGCACGGCGTCGGCCCCCGCGGCGACCGCGGCGGCGACGACCTCGTCGACGTCGAGGTAGGACGCGACCCGCACCGCCCGGTCCGCCGCGCGCACGTGCGGGGCGCCGGCGTCGAGGTCGGTGTGGAGGGCGACGGTGCGCAGCCCCATCCGGGTCGCGGTGCGCAGCACCCGGAGCGCGATCTCGCCACGGTTGGCGACGAGCAGCGTGCGCAGGGGGCGCGCGGCCGGGGCGGTGGAGGTCGGGGTGGCGGTGCTCGGGGTGGTCATGGCCTCACATCCGGAAGACGCCGTAGGCGGGCGGGGGCACCGGTGCGCCCGCGGCGGCCGCGAGGCCGAGCGCGAGCACGCGACGGGTGTCGACGGGGTCGATGACGCCGTCGTCCCAGAGCCGGGCGGTGGAGTAGTACGGCGAGCCCTGCGCGTCGTACTGCGCGCGGATCGGCGCTCGGAACGCCTCCTCGTCCTCGGCCGACCACTGCTCGCCGCGGGCCTCGAGCCCGTCGCGGCGCACGGTGGCGAGCACCGCGGCGGCCTGCTCACCGCCCATGACGGAGATGCGGGCGTTCGGCCACATCCACAGGAAGCGGGGGTCGTAGGCGCGCCCGCACATGCCGTAGTTGCCGGCGCCGTAGGAGCCGCCGACCACCACGGTCAGCTTGGGCACCACCGAGCACGACACGGCGGTGACGAGCTTCGCGCCGTCGCGGGCGATGCCGGCGTTCTCGTACTCCCGGCCGACCATGAACCCCGAGATGTTCTGCAGGAACACGAGCGGGACGCCGCGGGCGTTGCAGAGCTCGACGAAGTGGGCGCCCTTGAGCGCCGACCCGCTGAAGAGGATGCCGTTGTTGGCGACGATCCCGACCGGGTGGCCCTCGATGCTCGCGAAGGCGCACACGAGCGTCTCGCCGTAGAGCGCCTTGAACTCGTGGAACCGGCTGCCGTCGACGATGCGGCGGATCAGCTCCCGCACGTCGTACGGCGTGCGCGGGTCGGCGGGCACCACGTCGTACAGGCTGTCGGCGGGGAACGCGGGCTCCTCGAACCCGGGGTCGTACGGCGCGCCCCGGCCGCCGTCGAGCCCTGCGGCGCCGCTGCCCGGGACGGGGGTGGGCGGCAGGGTCGCGACCGCGTCGCGCAGGATCGCCAGCGCGTGGTCGTCGTCGTCGGCGAGGTGGTCCACGACGCCGGAGCGCCGGGCGTGCACCTCGCCCCCGCCGAGCTCCTCGGCGGTGACGACCTCGCCGGTCGCGGCCTTCACCAGCGGCGGGCCGCCGAGGAAGATCGTGCCCTGCTCGCGCACGATGACGGTCTCGTCGCTCATGGCCGGCACGTAGGCGCCGCCCGCGGTGCACGACCCCATCACGGCCGCGAGCTGCGGGATGCCCTGCGCCGACATCTGCGCCTGGTTGAAGAAGATCCGCCCGAAGTGCTCGCGGTCCGGGAAGACCTCGTCCTGCATCGGCAGGAACGCGCCGCCGGAGTCGACGAGGTAGAGGCAGGGCAGCCGGTTCTGCAGCGCCACGGTCTGCGCGCGCAGGTGCTTCTTCACCGTGAGCGGGTAGTAGGTGCCGCCCTTGACCGTCGCGTCGTTCGCGACGACCACGACGGTGCGCCCGCTGACCCGGCCGACGCCCGCGACGACCCCGGCGGACGGGACGGTGTCGGGACCGCCGGGCTCCGCGCCGTACATCCCCGTCGCGGCCAGCGGCGCGATCTCGAGGAAGGGGCTGCCCGGGTCGAGCAGCCGCTCCACGCGGTCGCGCACCAGCAGCTTGCCGCGATCGGTGTGCTTGCGGCGGGCGGCCTCGGAGCCGCCGGCGCGGCCCTCGGTGAGCGCTGTCATCCGCGCCCGCAGGTCGGCGGCGAGCTCGCGCAGGTCAGCCATCGGACGTCGTCCCCTCTCGGTGGTCCCCGGTCGCGCCGGTCCCGCCGGTCGTGCCGGTCGTGCCGCGCTCGGCGAGGCGCAGCACACGCCGCGCCTGGGCGTAGATGGGCCCGTCGACCATGCGGCCGCCGTGGGTGCCGACCCCGCCGGCGGCGTGGGCGGCGAGCAGGTCCCGCGCCCACGCGACGCGCTCGGCGTCGGGCGCGAAGGCCGCCCGGATGACCGGCACCTGGCTCGGGTGGATCGCCACGCCGGCGTCGAAGCCGACCGCGACGGCGTCCTCGCAGGCGGCGCGCAGGCCGTCGGTGTCGGCGATGTCCATGTGCACGCCGTCGAGGGCGAGGCGCTCCGCGGCCTTGGCGGCGACGAGCACCCGGGAGCGGGCGTAGCGCACGACGTCGCGGTAGGAGGAGTCCGCGCGGCGGCTCGCGGTGCCGCCCAGCCCGGCGACCAGGTCGTCCGCGCCCCACATCAAGGCGACCACGCCGGGCACCTCCGCGAGCACACCGGCGCGCTCGACGCCCCGCGGCGTCTCGACGAGGCAGAGCACGTCGTGGCCCGCGGCGACGACCTCGGCGATCTCCGCCGGGCGCTCCGCCTTGGGCAGCATCACGCGGCGCACGCCCGTCGCGGCGGCGAGGGCGAGGTCGGCGGCGAGGTGCGCCGTACCGGCCGCGTTGACGCGCACCACGGTGCGGTCGGGATCGAGCACCCCGTCCGCCGCCAGCTGCCGTACGGCGGCCCGCGCCGCCTCCTTCGCCGGCTCGGCCACCGCGTCCTCGAGGTCGAGGATCACGACGTCGGAGCGCTCGAGCGCCTTGGCGTAGCGCTCCGGGCGGTCCGCGGGGCAGAAGAGGAAGCCCGGGCCCGGCTCCCAGGCGCTCACGCGGCGCCCCCGTCGGCGCCCCCGTCGGCGCCCGGCGTGCCGTCCGGGGCGGTGCGCACGAGGGTCTGGCGGGTGGCGGTGGCGACGACCACGCCGTCCTGGTTGCGCGCCGTGTGCTCGAGGGTGACGACGCCCTCCCCGGGCCGGCTGCGCGAGAGGCGCTTGTCGACCACGAGCGTCTCGGCGTAGAGCGTGTCCCCGTGCCGCACCGGCGCCGGGAACGCGATCGCGGAGAACCCGAGGTTGGCCACGATCGTGCCCTGCGTCAGCTGCGCCACGGACAGCCCGACGAGGGTGGAGAGGGTGAACATCGAGTTCACCAGCCGCTCGTGGAACGGGCCCTGCTCCGCGCTGGCCGCGGCGTCGAGGTGGAGCGGCTGCGTGTTCATCGTCAGCGTCGTGAAGAGCACGTTGTCGGTCTCCGTCACCGTGCGTCCGGGGCGGTGCTCGTAGACGGTGCCGACCTCGAGCTCCTCGAACCACAGGCCGCGCTGGGTGATGCGGCGCCGCTCGGCGCCGCTGCCCGTCGGGTCGCTCATCGGGCCGCTCACTCGACCGGGAGACCGAGGCCGCGGGCGATGAGCATGCGCTGCACCTCGGAGGTGCCCTCGCCGATCTCCAGCACCTTGGCGTCGCGGTAGAACCGGGCGACGGGGTACTCCTCCATGAAGCCGTAGCCCCCGAACACCTGTGTCGCGATGCGCGTCGCGGTCACCGCCGCCTCCGTCGTCTGCAGCTTCGCGATCGAGGCGGCGTGCTTGAACTTCTGGTACGGCGCGCCCGCGTCCTTCAGCGCCGCCGCCCGGTAGGTGAGCATCCGGCCCGCCTGGAGCATCACCTCGAGGTCGGCGACCTGGAACGCCACCCCCTGCTTGCGCCCGATCGGGCCGCCGAAGGTCTGGCGCTCGCCGGCGTACGCGACGCAGAGGTCGAGGCAGGCCTGCATGCAGCCGACGCTCAGCGCCGAGATGGCGACCCGGCCGTCATCGAGGGTGGCGAGGAACTGCGCGTAGCCGCGGCCCCGCTCGCCGAGCAGGTTCGCGGCCGGCACCCGGCAGTCCTCGAACGACAGCGGGTGGGTGTCCGAGGCGTGCCAGCCCAGCTTGTCGTAGGCCTTCTCGGCGGTGAAGCCGGGCGTGCCCGCGGGGATCATCAGCGTGCTGATCTCCGGTCGGCCGTCGGGGCGCGTGCCGGTGCGGGCCGTGATGTTGACGAGGCTCGTGATGGCCGAGCCCGAGTTGGTGATGAACTGCTTGGCGCCGTCGACCACCCACTCGTCGCCGTCGAGGCGCGCCTTGGTGGCGGTCGCGCCCGCGTCGGACCCGGCGCCGGGCTCGGTGAGCCCGAAGCCCGCGAGCGTGCGGCCCGCGACGAGGTCGGGCAGCCACGTCTCCTTCTGCTCCGCCGTCCCGTAGGTGAGCACCGGGTTGATCCCCAGCCCGACGCCGGCCTGCAGCGTGATGCCCATCGACTGGTCGACGCGCCCCAGCTCCTCGATCGCCAGGCAGAGCGACGTGAACCCGCCGTCCTCGCCGGAGAGCCCGGCCCCGCCGTACTCCTCCGGCGCGGTGAGCCCGAACAGGCCGAGGTCGCCCATCCGGTGCACGACGTCCGTCGGGAAGTGGTGCTCGCGGTCCCAGCGCGCGGCGTGCGGCGCGATCTCGGCCTCGGCGAACTCCCGCACCGAGCGGCGGAACTCCTCGTGCTCCCGTGACAGCTCGAACATGACGTCCTCTCGGATGGGGTGGCGCGACCGTCGGTTAATGCTCGCTAACCGCGGGCGGGGTGAGGTTATCGGTCGTTAACCCAGCGGGCAAGAGGTGGGAGGGTGGGCGCCTCACGCGCCGCCGAGGCCGAGCAGGTCGGTGCTGCGCTCGCGCATCTCGACCTTGCGGACCTTGCCGGTCACGGTCATCGGGAACTCGTCGACGACGAGCACGTGGCGCGGGATCTTGAAGTGGGCCAGCCGGCCCTCGCAGAAGGCGCGCACGGCGGCCGCGTCCAGCGGCTCGGCCCCCGCGCGCACCCGCACCCAGGCGCAGAGCTCCTCGCCGTACCGCTCGTCGGGCACCCCGACCACCTGCACGTCCTCGACGTCGGGGTGGGCGTGGAGGAACTCCTCGACCTCGCGCGGGTAGATGTTCTCGCCGCCGCGGATCACCATGTCCTTGATGCGGCCGACGATGGTGCAGTAGCCGTCCTCGCGCATGACGGCGAGGTCGCCGGTGTGCATCCAGCCGTCGGCGTCGACCGCCTCCGCGGTCTTCTCCGGGTCGTCCCAGTAGCCGAGCATGACGCTGTAGCCGCGCGTGCAGTACTCCCCCGGCTCGCCCCGCTCGACGGTCGCGCCGCTCACCGGGTCGACGACCTTGACCTCGAGGTGCGGGTGCACCCGCCCGATGGTGGCGGTACGGCGCTCCGCGTCGTCGTCGGCCAGGGTCTGGCACGACACGGGCGAGGTCTCGGTCATGCCGTAGGCGATGGACACCTCGGCCATGTGCATCTCCTCGACGCAGCGCTTCATCACCTCCACCGGGCACGGCGAGCCGGCCATGATCCCGGTCCGCAGGCCGGTGAGGTCGGTGGTCGCGAAGTCGGGGTGGTTCTGCAGCGCGATGAACATGGTGGGCACGCCGTAGAGGGCCGTGCAGCGCTCCTCGGCCACGACCCGCAGCACGGTCGCGGGGTCGAAGGCGGGGCCCGGGACCACCATCGTGGCGCCGTGCGTCACGCACCCCAGGTTCGCCATCACCATCCCGAAGCAGTGGTAGAAGGGCACGGGGATGCACAGGCCGTCGGCCGCGGTCAGGCGGATCGTCTCGGTGACGAGGTGGCCGTTGTTCAGGATGTTGCGGTGGCTGAGCGTGGCGCCCTTGGGGAAGCCCGTCGTGCCGCTCGTGTACTGGATGTTGATCGCGTCGTCCGGAGCCAGCGTCGCGGCGACCTGCGCGGTGGCGTCGTCGGGCAGGTCGGCGCCCGCGGCGGCGAGGGCGGCCCAGTCGTCGGTGTCGAGCAGCACGACCTCGCGCAGCGCCGGGCACTGGTCGCGCACGCCGTCGAGCATCGCCCGGTAGTCGCTGCCACGGAACCCGCTGGACGCCACCACCAGCGAGACCCCGCTGCGGTGCAGGGCGTAGGCGAGCTCGTGGCTGCGGTACGCCGGGTTGATCGTCACCAGCACCGCCCCGATCCGCGCCGTGGCGAGCTGGGTGATCGTCCACTCCGCGCAGTTGGGCGCCCAGATCCCGACCCGGTCCCCCGGCTGCACCTCGCGGGCCAGCAGGCCTCGGGCGGTGCGCTCGACGTCGTCGGCCAGCTCCCGCCACGTCCACCGGCGCCCGCTCGCCACCTCGACGAGCGCCTCGCCGTCGGGGTGCGCGGCCACGGTGCGGGCGAACGCCTCGCCGATCGTCTCCTCGAGCAGCGGCGGCTCGGTCGGGCCGGAGTCGTAGGACAGCATGCGGGTCTCCCTCGTCGTGGCGGACCCCGCCAGCCAACCCGCCTGTGACCCGCGACACAACCCTCCGGGGAGGGGTACGGCGCGCTCGCCCCGGCGTCGCGGTAGGAGCGGTAGTCGGTGGCTATCGCTGGTACCGCGACCCTCCGCCGGTGGTTGAGGTGCTCGCGCTAGCTGTGATGTCCAGGGACGTTGGTCAGCCTGGTGATGGGTGGGTGGCCGCCGATGGCGGTGTGGGGCCGGTGGTGATTGTAGAAGTGCAGCCAGGTCTCGAGGGTGTCGTCGCGTTGCTGGGTTGAGGGGTAGTGGCGGGCGTAGGCCCAGCCGTCGGCGAGGGTGCGGTGGAAGCGTTCGATCTTGCCGTTGGTCTGGGGCCGGTAGGGCCGCGTGCGTTTCGCGGTGATGGCCAGTTCGGTGCATGCCTGGGTCCAGGCGTGGGACGCGTAGGCGGAGCCGTTGTCGGACAGCACCCGTTCGACGGTGACGCCGTGGGCGGCGTAGAACTCCACGGCGCGGCGAAGCACCGCGATCGCGGTGGTGGCTTTCTCGTCGTGGTGGATCTCGGCGTAGGCGATGCGGGTGTGGTCGTCGATGACGGTGTGGACGTGGGCGGTGCCGATGCGGGGGCGGTAGTGCTGGCCACGTTGACCAGTGCGGTGCGCGGTGGCACGGGCGTTGCGGAACCCTTGTTGACGGGTGGTGAAGCGGTGACCGCCGCCGTCGGGGATGTTGGCGAACTTGGTGACGTCGACGTGGATCAGCGCCCCGGGGTGGGGGTGTTCGTAGCGGCGCAGGGGCTCGCCGGTGACGCGGTCGATGTAGGACAACCGGCTGATGCCGCAGCGCACCAGCACCGCGTGCACGGTCGAGGCCGGCACCCCTGCGTGTGCGGCGATCTGGACCGGCCCGAGGCGTTGGCGCCAGCGCAGCCGCACGATGCGGCGCACGGTGGCGGGGTCGGTCTTGGTGGGGCTGGTGCGGGGTCGTGAGCTGCGGTCGACCATGCCGGCGGGGCCTTCGTGGCGGTAGCGCTGGGCCCACTTGGCTGCGGTGCGGGGGCTGACCATGAACATCTTCGCGGCAGCGGTGTGGGTCCAGCCGGTTTCCACGATCAGGCGGGCAAGACGTAGACGAGCGCGTGGGGTCAGTGCGGCGTTAGCGTGGGACATGAAGGCCTCCGGTGGGTGAAGCGGTACCTCGACAGCTCCACTTCACAACCGGAGGCCTTCGCCTGTCAGACAGGCTCACCGCCAGGTAGCGGGACAACCTCCCTGGACATCACAGCTAGCG
>NZ_JAHWBL010000024.1:0-52659 GCF_029493445.1 Nocardioides sp. ChNu-99
GGGTGTCTGGTCAGACGCTCCGTTCCGGAGTGAAATGTGGGGGTGCGGCCGGTCGGGTTGACGTCGTTGTTCCTATGGTTCGTTGAGGCCGTGCCCTAGCCGGGCGCGGGGGTCACGTGTTGGGCTCTTCAGTGTTGCCGCCATCGTTGGTGAGCACGAGAACTAGATTCGCTTTTCCTGTCCCGATGGCCCCTTCCGGCCGGTCGCACACCCGGTTCCGGACGGTCCGGTTCCTGTTGGTGTGGAGGTGGGAGATGAACAGCGATGTTCGCTGAGTCCGTCGATGATGAGCAGATCATCGAGCGGGTCGCGGCTTTGGATCTCGGCAAGGCCGAGCTGGTGTGCTGTGTGCGATTGCCCGGCAAGAGCGGGTCGCCCGGCTTACGACGGGTGCAGGAAGTCAGCACCCATACGACGATGACCAGGGCGGTCACCGAGCTGGCCAACAGGTTGGTCGACCTGCGCATCGAGCGGGTCGTGATGGAAGCCACCAGCGACTACTGGAAGCCGGTGTTCTACCTCCTGGAGGCCCACGGTCTTCAGCCGTGGCTGGTCAACGCCCGCGACGTCAAGCATCTGCCATGACGACCCAAGACTGACGTGTTGGACGCGGTCTGGTTGTGCAAGGTCGCCGAGCGGCAGATGCTGCGCCCCAGTTTCGTTCCGCCGGCCGAGATCCGGCAGTTGCGGGACCTGACCCGGTACCGGATGAGCCTGGTCGCGACCCGGGGTGCGGAGAAGAACCGGGTCGAGAAGCTCTTGGAGGACGCCTGCATCAAGCTCTCGGTCGTCGCCAGCGGCATCTTCGGGGTCTCGGGCCGGGAGATGATGGATGCCATGGTCGCCGGTGAGCGCGACCCGGCTCGGCTCGCGGAGATGGCGCGCACCCGGATGCGTACCAAGATCCCCGAGCTCAGGGAGGCCTTCACCGGGTTCTTCACCGAGCACCATGCCCTGCTGCTCAAGCAGATGCTGGGCAGGGTCGACGGGATCGATGCCGACATCGGCCTGCTCGATGAGCGGATCGAGGCCCACCTGGTCCCTTTCGCTGACGCGGTGGAGCGCCTCGATGAGATCCCGGGATCGGTCCCACCGCTGCCGCTGTGATCATCGCTGAGATCGGGGTCGACATGACCCGGTTCCCGACCGCGGGGCATCTGTGCTCGTGGGCGAAGTTCGCGCCCGGGATCAACTCCTCGGCCGGCAAGACCAAGGGCCGCGGATCGACGGGACACGGCAATCGGTACTTGGCCCGGATCCTCGGTGAAGCCGCCGTGAGTGCCGGACGCGGCGACACGTTCCTCGGTGAACGCTATCGACGCATCGCCCGACGGCGCGGGAAGAAGCGAGCCCAGGTCGCGATCGGCCGCTCGATGCTCGTCATCATCTGGCACCTGCTCGCCAACCCTGACGCCCGCTACATCGACCTCGGACCCGAGCACTACACCCGATCGGTGAACACCGAGACCAAGAAGCGCAACCACATCCGACAGCTCCAAGCCCTCGGATACACCGTCACCATCGAACCCGCAGCCTGAGAGCGATCACCCATACCCGGCTCCGCCGGGTGCTGCCGCCTGCCTGGCTGAGGTCAATTTCGAACTAGGCTCTGGCCCGTGGCCCTCACCCCGAGCACCAAGGTCCTGGCCGGCATCTTCGCCGTCAGCGGCACCGTCCACCTGGTCAAGCCGGAGTTCTACACCCAGATCATGCCGAGCTGGGTGCCCGCGCACCGTGAGGTGATCCTGGGCAGCGGCGTGGCCGAGCTCGCGCTCGCCGTCGGCCTGCTCGCGCCGCAGACCCGCCGCGTCGCCGGCTGGGGGAGCCTTGCGCTGCTGGTCGGCGTCTACCCGGCCAACGTGAAGATGGCCGTCGACTCGACCCGGACCAGGAACACCGGCCTGAAGGCCGCGGCCTTCGGCCGGCTGCCGCTCCAGTGGCCGATGGTCAAGGCCGCCCTGCGGGCCGCCCGGGAGGGCTGACGCGCTTGCGAGCCAGGACCAGCGGGCATGGACGGCCACGCGGCGGGTACCGGCCGGCGTACGCGAGACCGGACGAGACGAAGGCGGACCGAGATGTTGGCAGTGACCTGGCAGGGAGTGCACGACATGCGTGTCATCGAGGTGCCCGACCCGCGCATCGAGGAGCCGACCGACATCATCATCAAGGTGACCTCGACGGGGCTGTGCGGCTCTGATCTGCACCTCTACGAGACCCTGGCGCCGTTCATGGAGGCCGGCGACGTCGTCGGTCACGAGTCGATGGGCATCGTCCAGGAGATAGGCAGCGCGGTCACTCAGCTCAAGGTCGGCGACCGCGTCGTCATTCCGTTCAACGTCTCCTGCGGGTCCTGCTGGATGTGCGACCGGCAGCTCTACAGCCAGTGCGAGACCACCCAGAACCACGAGCACGGCACCGGTGCGAGCTTCTTCGGCTACAGCAAGCTCTACGGGCAGGTGCCCGGCGGCCAGGCGGAGTACCTCCGGGTGCCGTTCGCGGACTTCATGTCGATGAAGGTCCCCGAAGGCCCTTCCGACGACCGTTTCCTGTTCCTCTCCGACGTGCTGCCCACCGCCTGGCAGGCCCTCAAGTACGCCGACGTGCCCGACGGCGGCACGCTGCTCGTCATGGGCGCCGGCCCCATCGGTGACATGACTGCACGGATGGCCGTCAAGGCCGGCCACCGGGTGATCAGCGTCGACCGGGTGCCGGAGCGGCTCGCACGCGTCAAGGCCTTCGGAGCCGAGGTCCTCGACCTCGACGAGGCCGAGAAGGTGGGCGGCGTGGGCGAGGTGGTCCGCGAGGCCACCGGTGGCCGAGGCCCCGACTCCGTCGTGGACGCGGTCGGCATGGAGGCTCACGGCTCACCCACGGCCAGCATCGTGCAGAAGGTCGCCGGGATGATGCCGGACGCCCTGTCGGAGCCGATGATGAAGAAGGCGGGTCTCGACCGGTTGGCGGCCCTGCACACCGCGCTCGACGCCGTACGCCGCGGCGGCACGGTGTCCATCTCCGGCGTCTACGGCGGTGCTGCCGACCCGATGCCGATGATGCAGATGTTCGACAAGCAGGTGCAGCTGCGGATGGGCCAGGCCAACGTGCGGGCCTGGACCGACGAGCTGCTGCCGATGCTCACCGACGACGACCCGTTCGGCGTCGACGCGTTCGCCACCCACCACCTGCCGCTGAGCGAGGCGCCGAGCGCCTACGAGCACTTCCAGAAGAAGGAGGAGGGCATGGTGAAGGTGGTCTTCCAGCCCTAGCCAGGGTGTCTGGTCAGACGCTCCGTTCCGGAGTGAAATGTGGGGGTGCGGCCGGTCGGGTTGACGTCGTTGTTCCTATGGTTCGTTGAGGCCGTGCCCTAGCCGGGCGCGGGGGTCACGTGTTGGGCTCTTCAGTGTTGCCGCCATCGTTGGTGAGCACGAGAACTAGATTCGCTTTTCCTGTCCCGATGGCCCCTTCCGGCCGGTCGCACACCCGGTTCCGGACGGTCCGGTTCCTGTTGGTGTGGAGGTGGGAGATGAACAGCGATGTTCGCTGAGTCCGTCGATGATGAGCAGATCATCGAGCGGGTCGCGGCTTTGGATCTCGGCAAGGCCGAGCTGGTGTGCTGTGTGCGATTGCCCGGCAAGAGCGGGTCGCCCGGCTTACGACGGGTGCAGGAAGTCAGCACCCATACGACGATGACCAGGGCGGTCACCGAGCTGGCCAACAGGTTGGTCGACCTGCGCATCGAGCGGGTCGTGATGGAAGCCACCAGCGACTACTGGAAGCCGGTGGGGAACTGCTGCACGGATAGGTGACATCTGATCTGTGGTGCCGAGGGGTGCCGCTGGAAGGATGTGCACTGTGCCGAAGCCCTACCCGAAGGAGTTCCGCGACGACGTGGTCCGTGTCGCGAGGAACCGTGAGCCGGGTGTCCACCTGAAGCAGATTGCCGCCGACTTCGGGATCAGCGAGTCGTGCCTGACGAACTGGCTTGCGAAGGCCGACGTCGAGCACGGCGCCAAGCCCGGGACCACCGCGACGGAGAACGCCGAACTACGTGAAGCGCGGAAGCGGATCCGGCTGCTGGAGCAGGAGAACGAGGTCCTGCGCCGCGCGGCTGCCTACCTTTCGCAGGCGAACATTCGTAACGGTCTGCCGGGAAAATGATGTACCCGCTCGTCCGCGAGCTGGCCGCCAAGGACGCCCCTATCCGGGTGCCCGTGACGGTGACGTGCCGGGTGCTCAAGATCGCGCGTCAGCCCTACTACCGCTGGCTCCAGCGCCCGGTCGCCGACACCGAGCTCGAGCATGCCTACCGCGCCAACGCTCTGTTCGAGGCCCACACGGATTGAGGCCAGTGAGCACGTCTGCGCCATCAAGGACGTCTACTCCAACCGCATCGTCGGCTACTCCATCGACTCCCGCATGAAGTCACGGCTGGCCGTGGCGGCGCTCAACAACGCCGTCGCCAGGCGCGGTGACGTCGCCGGCTGCATCGTGCACGCGACCGCGGCAGTCAGTTCCGCAGCCGCAAATTCGTCCACGCGCTCAACCGCCACTGCATGGTCGGATCCATGGGCCGAGTCGGCGCTGCCGGGGACAACGCGGCCATGGAGTCGTTCTTCGCTCTGCTGCAGAAGAACGTCCTCGACCGCCAGACCTGGGCGACTCGCGAGGAGCTGCGGATCGCGGTCGTGCGCTGGATCGAGCGGACCTACCACCGACGCCGTCGACAGGCCGCACTCGGACGATTGACCCCCATCGAGTACGAGACCATCATGACCACCCGCCACCCCACGCCAGCCACTCAGGCAGCGTGACCCAACCTGTCACCTGATCGTGCAGCAGTCCCCCTCTCCGACGCATTCGACACCCTTGTAGCGCTGATCGGCGAACGCAACTTCGACCTCTACGAGGGTCTCGACGGACACGTCACCCTTGAACCGGCTCTTGATGAGCGACGTCACCACGTCCTGGCACCGGACCTGGCGAGCCTGCGTCCTGCTCGTCTTCCTGGCCCTCGCACCGACGCTCCTCGTCGGCGGCGGGTGGCTCGCACACCGGATTCTCGGCAGCGGATAGGGCAAGGATCGTATCCCGACATCGCCGCAGCGGGCTCGATCTTCAACCGGTGTAGAGCGGGCGCGCTGCGGCTCGAACGTCCGGTGAGGTTGACGTCGCTGTCCCATTCGTAGCGGTCGCGGCGGGGCAGGGCGTCTGCGCCGACATGAAGGTGTCCGCTCGCATGCGGTTCGGCTGGGCGGTCCCTCATTGACGAGGGCCGCGCTGCGGCCCACGGCGGACGTCGCGTCGCTGGTCCATCCCGTCTCTGTCTCTGGACGACGGACGACCTCATCGGTCGGCGCCTTGATGCGCGGCGCATTTGCTGGAGACGGCAGCCCGGTCCGTTGGATTGAGGGGCGCGGGGGCGCGATCGCGGAGAGCAGCGAGGGGCCGCCCAGCCGGCGAGCGCAGCGAGCCGGTGTCTCGGGGCGGGTGCACCTCCCCCTTGTCGTAGGTCGGCGGCGGCCCACGATCGGTAGCCCGGGGAGGGGGAACACCCCGCAGGGGTGGCTAGCGCTGTCCGGCCCGCCAGGGCCGGCCCGCTTCGAGAGCACAGCTCGAGGTCCTCCGGGGCGTGCGCGCGCCTAGGCGCTCCCGAGTGGTCGTCGCCACCGCACGACGTCGCGTGCGGCGTAGAGCTCGATCAGGCCGACGGCCAGGAGTGCGTCTTGGATCGCGGTGCCGTCGTCGACGTCGGGAAACGACAGCGCCGTTTCGGGGCCGTTGAGCTCGATGGTGGTGACGATGTAGGCCATCGTCTGCGCGGCGTCGTGCAGCGACTCGGGCAGGTGCGTGTACAACTCGGGCGGCGCCTGGTGCTCGCCGGCGTGCAGCAGGTGCCCCGTGGCGAGCGGCTGGCGGTTCTGGCCCCGGGGCCGCCGCGGGTGGGCGCTGAGCTCGTCGGCGGTCAGGGCAGGGGCCGGCTTGTCGACGAGGCGATCGTCGGGCGCAGGGGGCGGCGGGATCGGTGGAATCGCCGCGCGCTTGGCGTCTGTCGCGCCCGGGTTCTCGGGCGGGAGCTCGACGGGCGACCGTTCGCGTCCTCCGCTGCCGCCTCCGTCGCTGCTGTGCCGACGTTGCACGGCGCGAGGATCCTCCGCGCGCGCCCGTTCGCGGTGCTCCTCGATCAGTCGGTCGCGGTGAGGGGTCCACAGACCATCCCGGATGAGCCTGCAGTCGCTCAGGGAGCTGTTGGCGCTGAAGCCCCTGGGGCCGTAGGTGACAACGAAGACGTGGGCGGGATCTAACAGGTCCGCCGGTGCGATCGGGCCAGCCGGGGAGTCGGCTGAGGAGTCGGCCGGCGCCTGGGACGGAGACTGCAACGCGATGCCGAAAGCAACGCCGTTGCTGACGATGGTTGGGTGGCGGACGTCGGGGCTGATGTTGGAGCCGAAGAGCCAGCTCACCTGGCCGGTGATGTGGCTGCGGTAGCGCTCGTCGCGTCGTGCCCACTCGTCGGCCGGCAGTGGCGAGAGCTGGACCTCGATGGTGTGCTCGAGCTCGTCGACCTCGACGCGAATATCGGCGCGCGAGCGGTCGTCGAACTGGTACTCGAGACGGGGCTCGAGGCCCTGCCCGGTCAGCCATCCCTCCAAGGTGAGCTGCAGCGCCAGGTGGAGGTAGGACCGTTCCTGGAACTCTTCGGTGCCGTCAACCAGCGCGCACTTGTGCGCTTCGTGCGACTGGTGGCGGAAGTGCGGCCGGTTCTTCTTGCCGACGCTGGCTGAGAGCAGTTGTCCGCAGCCGTTGGCGGCCGTGGAGCACCACAGTTCCTTGTAGCGAGCTCTCAGCTCCGCAGCTGCAACGTGGTCGTCTGGCATGGCGAGTGACTGGTGTCCGCCAGGGCCGTCGGTGACGGCGTACCTGACGCTCGTGTTGGCCATGTGAGTCCCCCCGGAGCCGCGCTGGTGCCGGGGAGCGTAGGAGCCCCCACCGACACTCCCCCGGCTGGTCGCGTGAAGCGGGGTCGAGGGAAGCACTGTGGCGGGCACCCCGTTGACGCGCAGATCGTCGCGGGCGCCCGCCACAGGCGGGTGCTCGTGATCGCGCAGATCGACCACGAGCTGCGGTGCGCCTCCACTCCCGTGTGACCGACGCAGACGGTCATGAGCGGGGAGACAGCGCCGCAAGTCAGGTTGTGCCAGCCCGCACCAGAGTTTTTGAGACCGTGCTGTTGTCACGCTCGAATGCGTCGGCGATGACCCGAGGCGTGGCGCCGGCGGCCCGGGCTGCGGCCATTGCCACGATCCTGGCGTCGGCGACCCTGCGAATCCGACCGGCCGTGATCACTTGCTCGGCGGTGACCTCGAACGAGGACGCCCGGCGGCGATAGCGGTCGCGCAGACCCAGGCCGGCCCGAAGTCCAGGTGCTGGTCCGTACGCTCCGACAACGAATCTGCGTTACGCACGTCCTCCGGGAAGATGCAGGCCTGGAACACCCGGAAGGTGGCCCCCTCGAGGGCAAGCATGAAGGACCGCACTGGGCCTCGAGCAACTCTCACACCCGATCACCGGAGCCTTGAGCACGACGGCGGCGCTTATGCCGCACTGCCGGAGCTCGTGACGGGTCTGGACCCGCGCTTAAGCGCGTGGCGCTCTTCCTCTCGGTCAGGCCTCCGCACACGCCGCTGCGCTCGTCGTTGTCGAGGGCCCACTGCAGGCACTGCTCGCGCACGTCACAGGTAAAGCAGACTTTCTTAGCTGGCCGCTGGAGCCGCCCTCCTCCGGGAAGAACACCTCCGGGTCGGCGGTCTCCGCTCAACATGTGGGCCCAGATCGAAGGCCTCTGACATGGGAAACTTGGGCTCGCGGAGCGAGCTCAGCTTTCGGGTCCCGAGGGTCTTTCCTCGCTCGCTGGCCGCTCGAAGCAGATGCCGCGCTCACGTCAACAAGTTCGGCCAACGATCGGGCCCGACGAGCCGTCAGCCCGTCCAGCCGGTGCCGGGCAGCCAGTGCCCCTCTCGCCGCAACCCTGCCAGGAGCGGGTTGAGACAGCCGCCCACGCGCTGGAGTGCCGCCTCCAAGTCGTGGAACGTCTCGTCGATCTTGGTTTTTCTGGCGTAGGCCCGATATCCCTCGTGCCAACTAGGCGCCGGCGACTGCATCTCGTCCGGCAGCTGCATCTTTCGCCGTTTGCTTTCTGAATTCAGGGCCCGTACGACTGGCTCCGCCTCGATCTCGCAGGTCGTCACGATGAGCACGAGGTCGATCAGGTCGCGGTACCGCGACGAGGGGCTCTGACGGTCGCCGTAAAGCTCGTACATCGCACACACCTTGTCGGCCACTTGGTCGCTGAGCGGGTACACGACGATTTCCGGGAGCTCCGACAGGCCGGGGACTTCGACGGCCGGCGTGGGTCGGATCCGCTCAGGGGCAGAGAGCAGGTGTAGCTCGGTCGCCAGGTCGATCGGGAAACTACCGTACTGGGCGCCGATGTAGGCGGTGACGGAGATCGTGACCACCGGGTTCGCCCCGCTGTAGGAGACCTTGCCCCCGATGACGAAGGTGAGATGGTCGTCCTCGCGCGGTGCTGTAAGTTCCCGCAGTTCAGCGACCGCATCCTCGGAGTCCACCTCGTCTAGACGAAGCAGATCCAGGTCCTTCGACGATCGGGCGTCTGCAAGCCGCATCAGCAGACTCGCCCCGCCCTTGAGTACCCATCGTGCTTCGGGGCTAGAGAAGAGCAACGCAAGGAACCGCTGGAAGAGGAACTCTCGCCGGAGCTCTTCTAGGGGCCGACCGCGGAGCTTCGCTTCCTTCTTCAGCCGATCCTCCAACGACCGGCGGAACGCGTTCGCGGTCGCGAACTCGGGCGACCCGTTGACCATGCTCACTCACCCTGCTCGATCTCGTCGCGCTTTGCGACCTTCGGTCCCTCAATCTCGGGGACAGCGAGGCCCTCCGTTGCGGAGCGGGCGGCACGCGTCAGCTCGGCGACATCCACGAACTGCTTTGCGAGCTCTTGCATCGCTGGCGACTTCGCGAGCTCGGTTATGGCCTTCATCGCGGGCGAGTCAACGAGAGCGGCATGTTGACTAGCGAGTTCCGCGAGCGCTGCCGAGTTGCTCACGCGTTCGGCCATCGCCGCAAGGGCTTGCATCGCTGGCGAGTTCGCCAGTTGCTCGCCAACTCTGGCTGCTGGCGCGAGCGCCCGCTGGATAGACGCGAACTGCTCGCTCAGTTGCTGGACATGAGCCGGTTGTTCAGTGTTCCAAGGAGGCCGAAACTCCTGACGGGCGGATGCGCTCACGCGCTCAACTGCCCGTTCGATCGGCTCCGAGATCCCGGACTCTTGGAGAAGGCGAGAGAGGAGCGCTTCGCCGTCCCCCATCGGGGCGTTGTAGCGGTGAGCGTGTGGCCGGAGCACATCGACGAGCTGTCGGTCGTCGGTCTGTCGCAGCGTGATCGCGTCCCGCACGACGGTGGCGAGGTGGCCGCCGTCGAGGCGCGCAGCGGCGAGGTCACTCACGGTCCGGACTACGGTCGTTACCGGCAGCCCATCAACCACCGTCCACTCCCCTGCGTCGACCTGGCCGCGGTGGATGTGAACGTCCGGCCTCCGAGTCTGCTTGCGCTGTGCGCTGGTGAACTCGAGCTCATCAGCCTCAAGATCTCCCAGCCCATGGATCGCGGCCGCGGACCGGTAGGACACCACCACTGGCGCTTGACCTCGACGTCGCTCGTTGGCACGGCGGGCGGGATCGAGGGCAAGCCAAGCTGCACGCAGGTCATCGATCGGGGACGGCGGTGTACCGATGACTCGGTACACGCCGTGTGTCACGCGCTCGAGCACACCCTCATTAGCAAGGCGAGCGACTGCCTGGGGAGACGCACCGACCGATCGGGCCTGCGCGGTTGTCAGGAGGCCCCACTGTTCGACAGCAAGGTCAGCAAGGTCAAGTACAAGAGACATCAACACTCCCATCCGGTACTGCAATAATACCGCACCGCGAGACTTTTGCAGTATGAACACTTACTGATGCAGCTTGCGGTCCACACGCGGGCGCGTACCGAGGTGGCGACGACATGTGTCGTCCCGTTGTCGCCGCGCCACGGGATGACGACCAACTCCTAGTCGTCGACATCGGGCAGGGGGTCGCCCTGGTCGGGCGGCCTCCGGGGCCTGGTCGGGGGTCGCGTCGGGAGATTACGACGCTACGGGTGCGTCACGCACTTGTGGCGGCGAGGTCGCCGCGCGCGGCGACCTCGTGCAGTTGCAGGGTCCGATCGCGCACGAGCCGGTCGCGGCCGACAAGCAGCGGCGGGACCTTGCCGGCGCCGGGTCGGTAGACGTTGCTCTCTATGAGCCCACTGTGACAGAAGGACGTAGAAACGCGCTGAATTCTGCATCCTTCTTCGTTGGCGTTGGAACCCGCTGTCTGGCGCACCCGCGATGTGTCATCGCACCGGCGATCTTGCAACTGATACTGCGCGGTGCCGTGCGCCGTTCCGGTAGCGCTTCCGGTGACGCTGGCCGAGCTGGGCCCCGCTGGCTGCGCCGGTCTGTTGCCGGGCGCCAGGGGTGTCACTCCCCCGCTGTCGGTGGTGTGAGGACCTCAGGCGAGGTAGAGAGCGAGGCTGGTGTTGATCAGCTCGCTGCGGTCGTTGGCGCCGACCTCGGTGATGAGCCCGTCCAGGACCTCGAGGTCCTCGTGACGCAGCCGCAGCTCGACGAGCACCTTGGGTTCGGGGGTGGCGCGGGCCGGTTGCGTGGTGAACAATCCGGTGCGGACCGGCTGCTCGGCGCGGCGCAGTTCGGTGAGCCGCTCGGCGAGGCGGCCGTCGACGTAGGTGTGTTCCACGGCTTGGAGAACGACGGCTGCGTGGGTGAGCTGGTCCTGGCGTGCTGCGTCGACCATGAACCGGTGGACGTGCTCGGGCATGCGCAGTACGACGCGCGCACGCGTCGCTGAGGTCGCGTTGATGCGGCGGGGCGCGCTCGTGCGGCTAGTGGGCTTCCTGGCCGGCTCGGGCGCGGGGCCACGCTGCTCGCCGGGCCGGCCGTGACGTGGGCGGGGTGCGCCCGCTGGTACGTCTGCGTCGGGGGCGGGCGCATCGACAGAAATCGATGACGGTCGGCTGATTTCCGGCGCGGCGTTGTCGTCGGCACCGGATTGCCCCACGCCATGACCCGTCTCGCCGGGGCCCTGGGCCTGGGCCGGACCCTCGGTCTGGCTTTCGGATGTGTCGCGGTTGGGGCGGCTGTCGGTGTCTGTTGTGCGGCGGGTGCGCGGCGGGGTGTCGAGGATGTTGCGCAGGCTGCCCAGCCGGTTGTCAGTGCTCATGCCGCTCCCGTCGCTGCGTTCTCGAGTTCGTCGATGCGGAGAAGGATTTGTTCGGTGACGCGGACATAGTCGTCGGCCAGCGCCGGCGCACTGCCGGGGAGACGTTGTGAGGGTGTGGTGCCGGATCGCAGGGATTTCCAGAACGGCTCGGCTCCTTCCACTTTCTCGGCCAGCTCGTGCACGAGGACTCCTTGGCTGCGGGTCTCGCGAGCGACGGCGGCGCTGTCGCGGATGCCGCGGTCGAAGAGCGGGGCCACGTCGCCGAGGAGTTGGTGGATGTCCTGCTCGGCGGCGCTGCGGACGCGGGTAGCAGCTGTGGGCACACCGACGAGGACGACGCCCAGGATGTCGAGGGCGTGGTCGGCAGAGCGTGCCTCCGCGACGCGGGCCGCGATGCGCTGGATGGCGCGGATGGAGCTCGTGTCGGCCTTGGTGGGGATGAGTAGCCAGCGTGACGCGCTGAGCGCGAGCAGCTGCAGGGTGTCGTCGGTGGGGGGCGTGTCGATGAAGATGAGGTCGTAGTCGCCGGCGAGGGGCGCCAGGCATTCGGCGAGGAGGTCGAAGCTGGCTCGGCCGCGGGCTTGACGTGCCAACAGGGCTCCGCTGACGTCCGAGAGGTGCTCTCCCCCGGGGATGACGTCGAGGTTGGCTCGGACGTT
The DNA here is from genome assembly GCF_029493445.1 of Nocardioides sp. ChNu-99. Lineage (NCBI taxonomy): Bacteria > Bacillati > Actinomycetota > Actinomycetes > Propionibacteriales > Nocardioidaceae > Nocardioides > Nocardioides sp. ChNu-99. Next base: position 11,996 of record NZ_JAHWBL010000024.1, read on the forward strand.
GGTGATGACGGTCTGCAGTGGGGTGCCGCTGAGCATGGCGTTGGCGAGGTGGCGGCCTTCGTCGAGGGCCGGGTGGTTGAAGTAGCCCAAGTCGTCGGACAGGTCGCCCTGGGGGTCGAGGTCGATCAGCAGGGTTCGGTGGCCGGCGGCGGCCGCTAGTCCTGCGGCGTTCGCGGTGAGGCTGGTTTTCGAGACACCGCCTTTGCCGGTTGCCACGCACACGACGCGGGCCAGCTGTACGTAGTCCGGCATCCCTGTACTCCCCCACAACTCAAACACGACTGGTCGGCACATCCAGGCTCGGCGTCGTGCACGCCGGACGGACCCGCACCATCGTGCCACCTGGTGCTGCGTGCCGTGCAGCACGACACGCGGGTCGTTGCATTGGGCGTGTCCGGCGAGGTGCTCCGTTCGGTGTACCGACCGCGCGCCAACGTGGTGGCACACCTACAGGTCAACGGCATGGCGTCACGCGCCGGGCTCGTCCTTATCGCAACGCCGTCGGGATGGCCTGATTGGGTTATCAACTGTGACACCACCCTTAGGGTGCCGTATGGGTTGCGCGCCGACACGGCTGTGCGGGCTAAGCCAGAGGGCCACCCATACGACTTGCCATATGGCAGCGTTCCTGGTGCCGGATACACCGTAAAGCGGACGGAGCAATGCGTGGAACACCCTTGCCGTCCATACGTACCACCATACGTTGGTAGCCGGGGCCCGACGGCTGAACCACGCATCCCGGCGGGCCCCGGTGAGGAACTCTGGGCACTCCGAAGCGCTGGGTCGAGACTACTGAAGCGACAGAGAGCCCTCATGCCCCCGCGGGCTGCCCTCGCAAGTGTCGAGCAGGGGAAACATCAACTGCCTCCCGGTCAGCGCGCTACTCCCTTCCGGCCATCAGCGTTCGGCACAGGCGCCCGCACACCGGTCGCTGACGGCCCCCAGGGTCGACTACCCGCTGTCTAGCTGGGTCAGGAGTCGGGCCCCTTCACGCTCCAGACAGGCCCGTTGACCATCGCCCTGGTGGGCTTACAGCACGGTGACCACACCGTCCCCACCCGCAGTGTGCCGTATGGTCCGCCATATGGGCGCACGTCTGGCCCGATAGCCGAGGGTGCACCTCATGGTTTCTCCGTCACCGTTGTGTCGCCTGAGTTGCCTCAGCCGGCGACGTCCTGCAGCGCGAGCGTCCATTGGTGATCGAGCTGAGAAGTAGGCGCGCCGCCGTGTGCGTCTGTTCGGCGGGGCGAACGCTCTTGTTCGCCTCTGACAGCCGAAGGGGAGGCGGGCCAACCGACACTCACGTTCCATCGGGCGCGGTGCTGGGACCACGCCTCGACCCGGGCGGCCTTGTCGGGGCCGGGTAGGGACGCGAACGCGGCGGCTCGCTGGATGGAGCGTCGTTCAAATTCCTGCGGCCCGATGGCTAGGCACCACTGGTCGTGGCGTTCCTGCTCGTTGAGGCCAAGCCGGCTCCTGTGTCGTGCCCAGCGTTCCTTGAGACGGCGCTGCTCATCGCTCGAGCATGCTGCGAACGTTGCTGCGTGGTGGCGAACTCGTTCGCGCCGCTCGGTGGGGGAGAGCGAGTTGATCCACGTGTCGTAGCGCGTTCGAGCCTTCTTGAGCTCCGTCGCGCACGCCGCGTTGTGCGCTCGCCGCCAGCTGGTGCCGGCACCGGTCCGGTAGGTGTGTCGTTCGATCGCGATCCGCTCCTCGGCGATGCGCTGCCGCTCTCGGGCGGCTTGTTGGGTTCGCGCGCTCGCGCTCGAGGCGTTGTCGAGGCTCAACGCCGGGCGGGCGACGTAGGTGCCGTCGGGTCTGCTGTGGGCCAGTCCGACCTGGAGCAACGCTGCGAGGTGTCGTCGGGTTGTCCGTTCCTGACTCGTCGTTGGTGACGCGTTGCGTGAGGCGGTGAGTCCTGCCTGTTGGGCCAACACCTGGAGGGGCAGGCCAGCGGGCCCTGCGGCCAGGAGGGCCCGCCACAGGCTGTGCGCCGGGGGGTTGAGGTGGTGCCAGAGGCCGGAGCGGTGGGGGGTGTGAGAAACAGGTGGTAAAGATTGCGACGCCCCGGTCGAAGGTGCCCGCGTTGTTAAAGTTGCGGCGATCTGCAGGAACCGGGCTGCAAGGCTGAATTCGTGGGATGAGCTCTCGCGACGTGTGGGGTCGAAGGCGGCGTGGACGCTCCCGAGCAGCTGAGCGCCGTGGGGCAGCGAGGCGGCATCGACGGCGCTGGAGTTGGTGTCGGCGGTGCCGCCGAGGGTGCGCAGTGCTGCTGCGACGGTGGGGCGAGACAGCCCGGTGTCGAGTTGAAGGTCGCGTTGTGGGCAGGGCACGCGCAGCGTGCCGGTGCGTGTCATGCGGTCGAGCAGGGTGTGGGCGACGAGGAGCGTGCTGTGGCGCTGGCGCGGGCCCCAGGTCCACTGCAGGTCGCCGAGCGCGGCGCGGGCATGTTCGACAGCGGCGCGAGTCTGCGCTGCATCGTCGGGGGAGGCGCTGGGGGAGGCGCTGGGGGAGCGCCCGTTGCCGTTGTGGGTGTCCGCGTCCGGCGCCGGCACTCCCGCAGGGCCCTTGGTGGCGAGTGCGTGGTTGGTGCGCCAGGTCGTGTCGGTGGCGACGGCGGTATTCCAGTGGAACTGGGTCCACCATGCTCGTCCGCGACTGCGGGCGTGTGTCATGGCTTCGGGGTGGGCGGCTTCGATGGTGTTCCAGGCCTCGTTGATGTCGTATCCGGCGCGCAGGAGCTCGGCGGTGGCGACGAGGTCGACCGCGGATGCTGACTGGTCGGTGCCGCCGACGATCGGTCGTACACCGTGAGTGAGGTAGGCGCGCCACAGGGCGGGCAGGTCGCGGCGTCGTCGGGCCAACGGTGCCAGGGCGACGACGGAGCCGCGGCGCGCGCGCGGCCGCGAGGAAGGGACGCCGCCGGCCGTTCCAGCGCTACCGCCGGTTCTCGCTGCCGGGTTCGGTGCCACGTCTGGCAACGGGTTTCGGGCGGGGTTTCGTGCCGTGCTGGGTGCCGCGGGGTTTGCGTGTGCGCCGGTGCGCGCGCGAGTGCCCTCGGTCGGTGGTGCGGGCTGCAGTCGGGCGTTGATCTGCGTCAGGTGCTGCTGTCGTTGCGCCAGGGGGCCTTCCGGCTTGGTGTAGCGGCCGGTGCGGTGGGGCGCGGAGAGCGGTCGGATGGCGGTGCGGGCCTCGAGGGCCTTGGCGGGCAGGGCGTGTTCGGTGCGCAGGTCGCGGATGTAGTCGGGGAGGCCGTGGGTGAGGTCGTCGAGCTGGTCGGGGGCGGCGAAGAGGTAGACGTGGGCACGGCCGTTGGCGCCGCCGGAGGGGCGGGTGAGGTGCCAGATGCCGTGCGCGGTGGCCCATCCGGTGAGTTGGTCCTGGACGCGGTAGCCGTGGGGCCCGTGGACGTCGATGTCGACGCCTCGGGCGTGGTCGACCAGGCGCCCGACGATGGTGGCGATGGGTCCGCGTTCGGCGCGGCTGGCGTCGAGGAGCTCGAGGCCGTGGGGGAGGTCGGCGATGACGATGCCGGGCACGGCGCGGTTGTGTGCGTCGATCGCGAACCAGTTGCCGGGTCGGAACAGGATCTCGTCGATCGCCGAGGTGGCGGGGCTCCAGGCAGGCCGGGGCGGGGGAGTGGTGGTGGCCATCAGGGCGTTCCCCCCGCGGTGGGGCGCGCGGGTGCGTCGGGCGTGGGCGTGGTGCGGGAGACCCGGCGGGGCGGGTGGGTGGGGGAGAAGGCGATGCCGCCACAGACGCCGGTGAGGCCCCAGGGGTCCTCGCCGCGGCGGTGAGCGGCGTCGAGTCGGAGCGCTTCGATGAGGCAGGCGGTTGCGTGGGGGCAGCGTTCACAGACCTCGGCCGCTTCGGCGGCGTGGTCGGTGAACTTGTCCGGTGTTGCCCGACAGGGTCGGGCAACACGCGACACGCGCGGTGGGTCGGTCAATGCCGATTTTGCGCGCGGGCATGCTGCTAGCATCGCGCTTGCCTCACTAATCGATGGTTGGCCCCGTTGATCTGAAGGCGTAACTGAGCCCCTCCCTGGCAGGAGAGCTCGAGGATCACCGTCTAGGCGGTGGCGGTTAGGACGAGTTGGCGCTCGAACTAGCCGAGTAACTCAAGACTTCCGAGGTCACCGTGTTGGCGCACGGTGGCCTCGAGTCATTTCAGGACGCGCTCTGCAGCGGCAGCTCCTCGTCGTCGTTGGGGCGTGCCGGTCCGTCGAACCACGTGGGGCGACCGTTGGCGTCGATCGCGGTGTGCTCGAGGATCAGTTCCAGGGCTCGTGCCTGGCTCACGCCGATGTAGTCGGCGATGGAGTCCACCTTCTTCTTCAGAGGCGAGTCGACCTTGGCGTACAGGTTGACCTTGTCCTGCACGGTGCCGCGCTGGCGGTACGGACGAGCCATGCTGTTCTCACCTCTTGGGTCCGGCGGGATTCCAATTGCGAAATCGGTTCGGGTCGGATCCTGCCGCCCGCTGGAGCTTCTGTCGCGTTCATCGGCTGCGTGTCGCGCGATTCCGATTGCGAAATCGGAACCGTGCGACGCGAGCCGCCGTGCCGGGGGAGCGGCCGGCGGGGGAGCGGGGAGAGGGGTGTGGCCCGTCGGGGCAGCACTGAGGGACGGTGTGCTGCTGGACTGGTCGTGGGAGGTGTGTCCGCACTGTGGTTCCGCCGTCCGGGGGGCGTCACTGCGCTTTGTCGGCCGCGACTGAGCAGGGGACGGCACCGCCGTGTTCCTGGTGCGCGGGGCTGGCGGCCGTCTCGGGGGCATGGGGATCAGCGCGTCGTCGCGACGCTTCGTGCCGGCGGGTCGTGGGGTCGCGTGCGGCGCGCCCCCCGTCTCGCGGGGGCCGCGGGTCGCAACGGTCGCGCGAGCCGGATCTGCGACACGCGGAAAAGCGGGTCGCAAAAGCGCCTCGCCCGGCAAACGGGCTGTTAGCATCCCTGATGTCTCTTTCGTAGCGTTTGGAGACATGACAAAGCCCCGGCAAAGGGCTTTCTGGTTTGAGATTCACCGTCTAGTGCGGTGGCGGTCAGCGAGGGTGGTGCCTCGGCTGGCCGAGTGGCTCAAGGGGCCCGTCGTTCACGCGGCGGGCCTCGAGTCATTTCATGAGGCGGTCTGCAGAGGCAGCTCCTCCTGACGTTCCTTCGGAGTCACAGGCAGCGACGTCTCCACACCGACCGCGTTCGCAACGAGGTAGGCGATGTAGTCGCTGTAGGAGATCCCCAGTCGCTGCGCGTCCTCCAGGACGCGGTCAGCGGCAGCGCGCGGGATACGTGTCATGAACGCGTGTCGATCGCCCTTGCTGCGTCGTCCTGCCATGAGCACCATCCAATCGGCGTTTCAGAAATGGTGCCGCATTTGTGCGGCGTGTCGCCGCCACCATTTCTGAAACACTTCTGAGTGACCGACGCGCTCCCCAACGCGCCGGCGCGCGCGTCGCGTGCCGCGTGTGGCCTCCCACCTGCCGCGCTGCGACAACGACGCTGTGACCGTGGCGGGGCGGCGGCGATGCGGCGCGCTGGGCCCGGGTGTCGCCTACGCCCCGGCTACGACGAGGTCACGGCCAGGAGTGGGCTCGAGTTGCTGACGCGGAGGCAGCTGCCCGACGCGTCGACGACACCCAAGGCGCCCGCCGCCGCCGAGGTCAGGCGGCCCTGCGGGGGCGCCGCCTTCAGGCGGGATCGGTGACGAAGTCCTTCAGCGCTGCGTGCAGCTCGGCTACGCGCTGTTCGTCGACGCGGTAGATGAGCAGGCGCGCGTCGGCGGGGGAGGGCTCCTCTACTAGCACTCCCGCGTCGTGGAGCAGCTTTGTGTTGACCGACGCCGCCCGCCGCGTGACACCGAGCGCTTGCGCTGCGTGCGCTTGCGGACCGGGGTGCTGGAGGTAGTGACGGATGAGATGGGCCCTCACGACTGATCCGAAGACCCGGGTCGCGATCTCGACGTTCACCGGCGTCTCCGCGGCGGTGACGACGACGACCTTGGGCACGGTCTCATTCTGCCCGACGTTGACATCGTCGCCCTCCCCGCAGTTAAGTCCCTTAAATGTGCACTTCTGCTAGCGTAGCGACTGGGCGCACGGTCGACAGTCCCCAGTTCACGATCAGAAATCCGTCTCGCGGTTGAGGCGAACTGTCCCTGGGGTCGTTTAGCGTGTGCCCGCCCATACGAACGTCTCGGGGGAGGATGGGCATGAGGATCTCGGGCTCTGTCCGGGTGCCGTCACGACCGGTGGTCCGGGTGGCGGGCCCGGTTCTCGACCGCGTCGCCGTAGTGGGCACCGCGGCGCTGAGCGGTGCGGCCGCATGGACGCGTCGCCCGCCGTCAGCCGCTGGCCGACGACGCCAGCCGCCTGGCATTGAGGCCCTGAGCCACCGCGGCCGCCACCTCGGCGGCCGCCCCCGGCCCAGGTCCACTCTGCGTCTTGCGCCGGCACTGTCAGCGCATCTGGCCGCGCCATGTCCAGCACGCAGCGACTCGCAACAACTCGGGAAGAGAGTCAGCAATGGCTAGAGGTTCTGAAGATCCCTTCGCGCTTTTCGACGGCGCGCAGCGATACCGCAGCTACCACGAGAATGCCGGTGAACCGAACAGTCCCTCAGCGGGTCTGCCGGCACCGGGCCACCGGCCCGTCGAGGACACGACGGACGGAGCGCCTGCGAGCGTCCGGCCGCTGAGACTGGCATCGCCGCCGGTCGAGCCGTCGCTTCCCGAGGTCGCGGCTCTGCCGATTGCGGCGACCGGGGTGCCGGCGGCGCCGCGTCGACCGTCGATGTTCCGGCGGCGTCGGTTCCCGACCGCGGACGACCGCGCGGCGCTGGCGGCGCACGAGATGCGGGTGCGCCAGTGGACCTCGGCGCGGTCACGCAACGTGCTGATCGCAAACACCAAGTCGTCAGGCAAGACCATCACGTGCCTCGTGCTCGGCGGTGTCCTCGCCTCAATCCGCGGCGGGTCGGTCGCTGTCACCGAGGCCACCCCGATGGCGGGCGACCTCGCAGCGCGGGCCGAGGGGTGCCCCGACCTCGGCTTGGGCGAGTTGGTCCGTGTGATCCACGACGTGCGGAGCATCGGCGAGCTCTCGGCCTTCACAGCGCCACAGAGCTCGCACGCCACAGTGATCGGCTCCCCGAGCGTGCGGGGTCCGCTGCGGGCCGGCGACATCGTGGCGGTGCGGCGGCTCCTGGACACCTACTACGCGCTCACGGTGACCGACACCGCGAACTCCACCAGCGAGAACGCCTTCGGTGCCGCGCTGAGCTCCACCGACGCCGTGGTCATCCCCGTGACGTGCTCGCTGGCCTCGATCCGAGGCGCCTACAACACCCTGCAGGCGATCTACGAGCGGCGCAGCCAGTCCTCGCTCGAGCAGCGCGTCGTGATCGTGGCGACCCGTGACGGCGGGCCCGAGGACCCGGCGCTGCGCGCGGAGTTCCTCCCGCGTCTGCAGCAGCTCGGGCACCCCGTTATCGAGGTGCCTTTCGACCCCGCGCTGCGTGACGACAGCCGCGAGCTGTCCCTGAGCGACCTCAGCGAGCGCTCCCGCTACGCCTGGACCGCCGTGGCCGCCGCGGTGGTCGACGCGCTCTCCACGGCCCCTGGCGACCCGCTCATCATCAATCCCTCGTCGAGCGAGAACGGCGAGACCACCAACCGCACCACCCACCTCGGAGGCTGACCATGGAAAACCCCATCGAAGGACTCGCGCCCGACTTCTCGATCTTCGGTGCCGAATTCACCCAGCTGTGGCAGAAGCTCTTTCTTGCCGTCTGGGCGCTCTGCATCCTGGTGGCCATCTTCTACCTGGTCATGGGCATCGCCCGGTCCTCAACCGCCCAGACGACCGGACACCCCACGCAGGTCAGCGAGGCCCGCGCACAGGCCAAGACAGCCGGAATCGCGCTCGTCGGCCTCGCCGCCATCGTGCCCATCGTCGGCGCGATCCTCTTCGTCGTCGGCTGATTCCACGGAATCACCCCCGGCTCACCACCCCTCTCGGGAGAACTCATGGCACGTCGTACCCAGGGCCCACCAGCCTTCGCCACCGCCCCGGCCTCCAAGGCTCGCTGGCTGATCGTCGCCTTGGTCGTAGCGCTCATCGCTGCGACCGCGACGGCGGTGTGGGCGATCACCCGGCCCCAGAGCGGGGGAGGGGCCGAGCCAGCGGCCGAGCAGAGCACCGAAGAGGCGCCCGTCTCCGACGACGCCGGGCCCGCAGACGGGTGCCTCGGCGGCCTGGACCCCACGACGGCCGTCACCGCCGCCCAGGAACAGGCGCCACTCACAGCCGAGGGCGCCGCCGCGTTCACCGCGACCTTCCTGCGTTGGCTGATCCAGTACCCCCGGCCTACAGACGACGTTGAAAGCACCGGAGGCCGAATCGCCACCGAGGACGCGCTCGAAAAAATTCAGGCGGCCGTTGCCAACATCCCGAGTGAGGGTGCCGTCGCGGACGGCTCTCGTGTGCGAGCAAGCACGCTCGCTCAGCGCTACGAAGTCGTCGTGCTTGAGGACGATCGCGCCGTCGTTGCGACAACCATCCGCCTGGTCGACGAGAGCGGTCTGGAGGAGCCGGGCGAAACGGTCGCCTTCGTGGAGCTCGTCGCCGAGCAGGGGAAGTGGTTGATCGACTTCTGGCCCACCGACGGCGAGATGGACGCAGCTGGCCTGCCCGTCGGTCAGGACGAGCAGCAGGACTACAGGGAGTACCTGTTCACCGAGGGCACCCCGTACGAAGGAGTCTGCTGATGCGGGGCGTCGCTCGATTCCTCAGTCTCTTCACTGCCACCTTGTTCTTGACCTGGGCGGCGACCGGCTCGGCGAGCGCCGCACCGGGCGCCGCCGGAGAGGCGGTTGTTCAGCGGGCCGCCGAGCCCCGGAGCGGGGTGTGCGGTATCGCCGGCGGCATCGGCCTGGGGGGCCTCTGCGATGACGCCGCCGGCGCGGTCGGTGGGGTGGCTGGCAACTTGGCGGGCGGTGGCGCTGACGTAGCGGAGACGGTCGGCGAGGTCGGCGACGCGGTTGGGCAGACGATGGAGTTCTTGTCGGACCCGCTGTACTACCTCGCGTCGGCGGCTCAGGACGGCGCGCACAGCCTGGCCACGGAGGTGCTTCCGGCCATGCAGTCGGCGCTGCAGCCCGACTTGTCGCTGGAGTGGTGGACGGACGCGTACATGGTCACGTTCGCGCTGGCGATCTTGATGTGGCTGATGCAGTTGCTGTGGGCGTTCGCGCAGACCGCCCGGGGACAACTGGGGTCCGACGGCCTGGCGGGCGTGATCGGGGAGCGCACGCCGCTGTTCTTCCTCGGGGCGCTGTTCGGACCTGCTGTCGGGGTGTTCGCGTTGCAGGTGACGGGCGCGCTGACGCGCTCGATCATCGAGATCTTCTTGGGTGACGGGACCGCGGACGGCGCGTCGGCGTCGGGCTTGGGTGAGCTGATCCAGTCGACCGACCCAGACCAGATGCCAGGCAAGGACTTCGTGGCGCTGATCCTGTTCTCAGTGATGGCCCTGGGCCTGCTGTTCGTGATGTTCACGTTGGCGATCATGCTCGTGACGCTGTACCTGTCCGGGATCGCGTTCCCGCTGGTGTGGTCGTGGGTCACGAACCCTCAGCACGCCGCGATGGGCTGGAAGGTCGTGCACGTGTGGGCGGGCATCCTGCTGGCTCAGCCGCTGCTGTTCTTGATGCTGGGCGGCGCGATCCGGCTGGCCTCGAGCGCGCTGCTGGAGGGCCAGATCGGCGGGACCTCGGACGATGACGGGGATGGCCTGGCGACCATGGTGGCTCTCCTGGTGGCCATTGTGGCGCTCTGGATGGCCGCAGCGACTCCGACGCTGCTGATGAAGTTCGCGCCGCTCACACCCTCGGACAGCGGCGGCCAGGGCGTCGGCATGCGCGATCTTGCGCCCGCGATGGGCGCCCTCGGGGGCTCGCTGGCATCGGCCTCCGGGCGGCTGAGGGGTGGCGGAGGCGGAAGCCGGTCCGGTGGAGGCGGCGGGCTCGGCGGCACCAAGGGCGACCCGAGCGGCGGGCGGGCCTTAGAGAACTCGCTGCGCAGCACGGGGCACCAAAGCGGGCCGGGCCCGGACAACGGCCCGGGAGGCGGAACCGGTCGCGGCGATGACGCGAGCGCCGGTCCGGGCGGGATCAACACCGGTCAGGGCGGCGGGTCCCGTGGAGGGTCCTCGGAGTCGGGGACTCGGAGCATGGGCAAGGAGCCCGGCTCGTCGAGCGGAGGTACCGGCTCCCAGGGCGGTCCGGGACCCGAGAGCGGCGGCGCGGACCAGGGTGGTCGAGGTGAGGGCGAGCAGGGTCTGGTCGGTGTCTCGACCGGCCCCGGGGGCTCGAGAAGCCCTGGTAACTCCAACGGTTTAAGCGGTTCGGGGGGGCGCCACAGTGCGCCCGCTCCGGCGGCGCGACCGTCGGGTGCGCCGTCGGCGAACGGCGGGTCGGCTCGGAGGGCGGCAGCGCCGGGCGCTCCGCCGCTGCCGACGCCTCGCAACCGTGAGGACGGCCAGCGATGAGCGCGGCGGACTGGACGCGGCCGGCGGCCGAGTTGGACCGTCGTTGGCTGGGGGGCGAGGCCGGGCACCGGTCTCTGCTCGGCTCGGGGCGGGTCAACCGGGAGCGCCGGATGGTGCTCTACGGGGCGGGCGGTATCGGCCTGGTGCTGACCATGTACCTCGGTGCGACGGGGCTGGTGCTGACCGTGGTGCTGCTGGTTGTCGCTGCTGCGGCGACGGCGCGCTCGCGCACGGGCAGCAGGCTCGACCGGGTCCGCAGTTGGCGGCGTTGGCGTCAGCAGTGCAGTAGCGGGACCGACGTGTTCATCCCCGTGATCCGTCGCCCGGCCGGGGTCTTGGAGGCGGTCAGCGCGGGCAAGCCTGACGCTGAACAGCGCCGCACGTTCAACGCCTACCGGGACAACCCCGACGGCGCGGAAGGGATGACGTGGCTGCACGCACGGCCGGGGGCGCCGGGCATCGTGTGGCACTACCCGACCGGCGAGGACGCCTGGCTCTCGGTGGTGTTCGAGCTGGACGGCGCGGTCGCTGGACTGCAGAGCAACGACACCCTCAACGCCCGCACCCGCGCGTTCGGCCGGCTGCAGGCGCAGTTCGGGCCAGGCACCGCCCTCGCGCGGCGGCTGCAGATCATCACGCGCCTGCACCCTGTCGACACCGCGGTGTACGAGGCGTGGGCCGCGAACGAGATCGACCCCGACGCCCCCCGCGAGCTGCTGGAGTCCTACGCCGAGGTCCTCTCGCGGCTGGGCACCGGTGGGCTTCGTCAGCGCCACTACGCGGTGGTGCGCTGGCCGCTGACCCCGGACTTTTTGGCGGCTGGTCGGTCCTACGGTCCGAACCAGCAGGGCTGGCTGTGGCTCATGCGCGAGCAGATCGATCTGGTGTGGCGCCAGCTGGCGGACGCGGGTCTGGGGCCCAGCTCAGCGTTGTCGGCGGCGCGGGTCGCGGCGGTGCTGCGCCACCTGCAGCACCCGTCGTGGCCCGTCGACCAGGCCGGCGACGTCAACCCGTTCGACATGTGGATGCCGAGCCGGATGCAGCGCACGTACGTCGCGGTCACCGACAACGACCCCGAGGGCCGTGAGCGGACGTGGCTGCACCGCACCGCGGTGGTGCCGATCGACTCGATCGACACCGCCTCGAGGGACGCGCTGTGGATGTTGCCGATGCTGGTGCGGATGCAGGAGCACGTGGTCCGCACGATCTCGGTCCAGCTCGAGGGAGTCCCGCAGGAAGTCGCCCGCAAGCGCGCCAGTGAGGACCTGTCCAGCGACTTGGCCGACGACATCTCGCGGCAGCAGGCCGGGAAGCTCGATGACGGCCGCCTGGGGGTGGCGGCCGAGGCGTCGAACGCCCGTCTGCGTGACCTTGAGCCGGGTCGCGGCACCGAGGGTCTGGGCTGGGCGATGCACATCACCGTGTCGGCCGAGTCGGTGGACGCTCTGCGCGCCTCGTGCGCGCACATGGAGTCGGCGGCCCGCCGCTCTGGCATCGACAGCCTCCAGTGGCTCGACACTCAGCACGCTGCAGCGCAGGCCTGCACGTGGCCGCTGGCCCGCGGGATGCGACCCAACGGCGCCGGGGGGTTCCTCCGCGGCCTGCTCGGGGGCGACAACAAGGGACAGGAGCAGCCGCTGTGAGCACCGACCTTCCCACCCGGCCAGGGAGCCGCCCGCAGCCGCGGACGGTGGGTGATTCCACGGAATCACCCACCCGTGCGCGTAGCCGGGCGGCCACGACCGCGACTGCGGGCGGGGGACGCGGCGCCGCGGCGGACGGCGCCGTGTCCCGCGGCGATGGTCGCAGCGGCGAGCCGAGACGGCGCACGCTGTGGCCGACTCGGCTGCGTCGCTCGACGGGTGCACCGACGCCCGGCAGCGAGGTGGACACCGAGGACGACAGCAACGTGGGCCGGCTGGACCCGCCCGCTCTTGAGGGGCCGCAGGTCCGGCGGGGGCGGCGAGCGGGGACGGGCTGGTACGCCCCGCTCGTCGATCCCGCCCCGTCGACCACCCGGCAGGGCGAGATCCTCAACCCCGCACTGATCGGGTCGCCCACCGACGAGGAGGGCATCCCGATCGGCAGCGACCTGCTCTCGGGCAGCCCGGTGGCCCACGACCCGTTCACCGCGTACCGCCTCAAGCGGATCACCAGCCCGTCTGTGGTCGTCCTCGGGGCGATCGGCTCGGGCAAGTCGAGCCTCATCAAGACCGTGTACGTGGTGCGGGCGATCACCCTGAAGCAGCGCCGCGCGATCGTGCTGGACCGCAAGGACCAGGACGGTGAAGGGGAGTACTCCGCGCTCACCCGCGCCTACGGCGGCAGCCTGTTCCAGATGCGCGTGGGTGAGGGCGGGACGCGGCTGAACCCGCTCGACCCGCACATCCGCGAGGTGCTGGGCGCGGCCGGGCAGTACGAGTTGCTGCTCGCCATGGCCACGCGCGCCAACGGCGGGGAGGCCCTCGACCACCGCTGGGAGGCGCCGGCGCTGCGCGTCGCGCACCGCCGCGCCCTGGGGCTGGCCGAGGCCGAGGGGCGCGACCCGGTGATCTCCGACGTGATCGGGTTCCTCGGGGTGATCGACGGCGTGGGGGCGTGGCGGGACTACTCGCCGGCCGCGCGGGAGCGGATGCACCAGGCGGGCCTGGGCATGCGCCACCTTCTCGAGGCGACGCTGGCCGACCAGCTGCAGGGGCTCTTCGATGGCCCGACGTCGTCGAACGTGTCGCTGGACTCGCGGCTGACGACGTTCGACATCAGCCAGTTGCCCCAAGACGGTCCGGCGATGGGCCTGGTGCTCGCGGTGGCGCACTCCTGGACGCTCGGCACCTTGCGCAAGGAGCGCGGGATGGCCACGAACTTCGTCGCTGAGGAGGGCTGGGACATGGTTGCGGGCCCGATCGCTGAGCACATGAACGCCAGGCAGATGCTCGCCCGCGGCCTGGGGCTGTGCAACGTCGCGGCGCTGCACCACCTCTCTCAGATCCCGGAGGGTTCCAAGGCGCTGTCGCTGGTGAAGGAGCCCGAGACGGTCCACATCTACCGACAGGACCGCGCCGACGACATCGCCGCCTGCGCGCGCGTTTTCGACCTCGACGAGTCCGCGCGCCAGATGCTTCCGCAGCTGGAGCAGGGCACGCACCTGCTCAAGATCGGCAACCGCCAGCCCGTTCACGTCGACCACGTCCGCTCCACCCTCGAGGAGCGGCTGACCGACACCGACGGCGCGATGCTGATGACCAGCCGCCAGGCCGGCCTGCCTGACGCAGACGCCGGGTCCGACGCTGGGGACGCCGCGGGGGCTGACGCGTGAGCGGCCGCGGGGGCCGCGGGGCACCGGTCGGTCGCTCGACCCGGCGACCGCTGACCCCGGAGGAGGTCAACACCCGGCTGGGGCTCGCCTGCGGCGGGTTCGTGGCCGTCGTGCTGGGCTGCTGGTACGCGGCTGTGGCCACCACGGTGGCCGGCGTGGGGTGGGGCTACCTCGACTTCTTGGAGACGCTGCGAGCGCTGGTGAGGGCGCAGCCTCTCGCCGGCATCCGCACCCTCGAGGGCGAGGCACCCGGCCCGATGTGGCCGCTCGTGACGTTCGGCGCGTACCTGGTGCTGGCGCTCGTGCTGCTCGTGTGGGCGTGGCGGGCGACGTCGCGGTGGCGGCGGCGTCGCGACGGGGCCGGGTTCGCGCAGCGCCACGAGATCGAGCGTGACCTGGGCGAGCGCAAGGCGCGCAGCGACGCGGCCTTCACCCGCCCGACCCTCGACGCCGGGCAGCGGCGCCGCACGGACGTGGCCGACCTGGCGCTCGAGCTGGGCCGTGACGTCCGCACCGGTGCGCGGGCGTTGGTCGGGTTCGGTGACCACGTGGCCGTGATCGCCCCGACCGGCGGCGGGAAGACGTCGCGGCTGATGGTCCGCGCCGCCATGACCGCGCCCGGGGCGCTGGTCGTGACCGCGAACGAGGTCGGGCTGCTCGACCTCATCGCCACCAGCCGCGCCGCGCGTGGGCGGGTGTGGGTCTTCGACCCGCTCAACCGCACGCACTGGCCCGAGCCGATGACGTGGGACCCCGTCGCCGGGTGCGAGGACGGCCGCAAGGCACTCGAGCGCGCCCAAGCGTTCGCTGCCGGCATCGGCGCCGATGGGAGCGCCTCGACGAACGCGGGCTTCTTCAAGGCCAACGCCGCGATCGCGCTGAAGGCGATGCTGCACGCCGCAGCGCTGGGCGGCCGCGAGATGAGCGACGTCCTCACGTGGGCGGTCAACCTCGACACCCAGGCCCGGATCGCCTCCGAGATCATCCGTGGCAGCGACGACGAGCGTGTCGAGCGGGGCTGGGCCTCAGCCCTCGACAGCGTCTCCAGCGGCGCCGACGAGACGGTCGCCTCGTCGCGCCAGACCCTGCAGCAGGCGGTCGACCCGCTGACGCTGCGCGAGGTCAGCCGCTGGGTGACGCCCGCCCCGGGCGTCCCGGTGTTCGACCCCGCCGCCTTCGTGACCTCCACCGACACTCTGGTGCTGATCTCTGACGACTCCTCCTCGACCAACGTCGGCCCGCTGTGCACCATGCTCTTCCAGGAGGTCGTCGACGCGGTCAAGGAGTACGCACCGCTCGCCGAGCACGGCAAGCTCGACCCGCCGATGCGGATCGTGGGCGACGAGTTCGCCAACGTCGCACCGATCGAGAAGGCCCCCGAGATGTCCTCGGAGGTCCGCAAGCTCGGCGTGCAGATGATCCTGGCCTTCCAGTCGCTGCGGCAGCTGCGGATGCGCTGGGGCCCCGATCGTGGCCCGGCGCTGCTGGAGAACATGGCCGTCGAGCTCGTGCTCCCCGGCTTGAAGGACGTCGACGGCCTCAACCGCTACGAATCCCTCGTCGGCCGCGTCGACGTCGCCTCGTTCACCAGCACGTTCAGCGCGGGCCAGACCGGCTCAGGCGGCTCGTACTCCGAGCAGGAGCGCCAGGCGCTGCGCGCCGACGAGATCCGCCGACTGCGCGACGGCACCGCGCTGCTGGTCTGGCGCAACGCAGCGCCGGCGATCGTCGAGATGACGCCCTGGTACGAGCGCGACGACGCCGCGCAGGTCAAGGCCGACGCGGCCGCGACAGCACGGCGTCGCCAGCAGCACCACCACCAGGAGAAGGACCGCCAACGCACCGGCCAGCAGAAGAGCAGGCCCGCATGAGCGAGGTCCCCGCCGGCGACCGCCTCGACGCCCTTGAGGAAGACGTCGAGCAGTTGCACCAGGCCACCGCGGACCTGATGGCGGCCAACGGTGTGCTTGAGGGCAGCGTGTCCCGCCTCGCCACGGTGCTGGAGAACGGCGGCGCCACCACGGGCGCGGCGCGGGCCTCCGGCCGCGCCGTCGACGACAACGGGGTGGACGGTGACGACGGTGACGCTGTCGCTGGCTGGTGGTCGGACCATGCCGACGGCCAGGACTGGAGCGACCTGGCCGACTGGGTCGACCACCTAGTCACCGTGCTCCTGCCCGGCATCACCCCGGCCCTGGTCCCGTGCTGGCCCCAGCACCCCGGCGCGGTCGAGGACCTCGCCGCCGCCCGCGGCGCATGGGAGCGCGCCGTCGAGGCCGACGAGCTGAGCACGTGGATCGACCGGACCCTCGTGCCGCTCGTCGAGCGGTTCGCGTGGTGGTCCACGCGCTACTGCAAAGACGGCCACCAAGACCAGCCCCCGGCCCGGGCGACCGACCGCTCTCACCTGTCCACCTGAACCGACCGCACGACTTCTAGGGGGAACGTCGACATGAACTGGTGGTCTCGGGAACCACTCACCAGCCGACTCATCAACCGGCGCACCGAGCAGAGCACGACGCGCCGCTCGCTGGCGTTCCGCGCGTCTCGTGGGGGTGCTACCGCCGCGGTGGTGCTGTTCCCTGTGCTCGTCTTCGGCGGGTGCGGGGCGCAGGACCAGGCGGGTGATTCCGCGGAATCACCCGCCACGACCGCGTCGGACTCGCGCTCGGTGGGCACGTCGTGGCGCCCCTCAGACACGGCCAGCGGGCCCGCTGGCGGCACCGGTGACGCGGGTGAGGAAGCGCCAGCTCTGGACGGCGTCCTGCCCGCCGCGGCGGACCCGCAGGCCGCTGTCGAGCCCGCCCGGGCGGCCCTGGCCGCGTGGGCTCGACCCGACCTCCCGCACAGCCAGTGGTGGGCCGGATTCTCGCCGTACCTGAGCGAGCGCGGCGTGGCCGCGTACGAGGCCACCGATCCGACCGTGATCCCGGCGCTGCAGGTCGCCGGGCCGGCGCGGCTGGCGCCGCCGGACGAGTCCGGGCAGACGGTCGTCGACGTGACGACCAGCCAGGGCGTCTTCGGCGTGCAGATGGTGTGGGTTGGTGACGGGTGGGCCGTGGACCGGTTCTACTTCCCCGGCAGCCCGAGGGAGTAGCGGCCCGTGCCTGCACCCCTGGCCGCTGTCGCGGCGGCCGCGAAGACCGCAGCCAAGAGCAAGGCGACCGGAGGCCTGTTCAAGTGGGCGCTCGCGGGCGGCACGATCCTCGCGCTCGGCGTCGCCGGGTTCTTCGTGGTCCTCATCGTCGGCATCAGCCGCCCCGACTTCTCCACGGCCTCGAACGCGTGCGGGGTCGGTGCGGCCGACTCCGCAGTGAGCGTCAGCAACGTCCCGGCCGGCGGGATCGGGCGATGGGACCCCGAGCAGGTCGCCAACGCCGCGGCGATCATCGCCGCCGGTGAGGAGATCCCCGTACCGGCGCGTGCCCAGGCCATCGCGGTGATGACCGCGATGGGCGAGTCCAGCCTGAAGGTCATCGACTACGGCGACAACGCCGGCCCGGACTCCCGCGGGCTGTTCCAGCAGCGCGCCAACGGCGCCTGGGGCAGCTACGAGGAGCGGATGGACCCCCGCATGTCCTCGATCAACTTCTACGAGGCCCTGCTGCGCGTCGAGGACTGGGAGACCATGGAACCCACGCTCGCCGCGCACAAGACACAACGCAACGCCGACCCCTTCCACTACGCCCCGCTGTGGGACGACGCGGTCGACCTCATCACCCAGATGACCGACGCCGGCGTCGAGGTCCTCGAGGCCGGCCAGCCCTGCTCCGGGCTCAACGTCGCACCCGGGCAGGTGACCTACCCGGTCGCCAACGGGGTCTCGATCGATCGACAGAACTGGGGCAACTCCGGCGGCAACTGGGCCCGCGCCCACACCGGCACCGACTTCTCCCTGCCCTGCGGTGAGCCGGTCTACGCCGCCCACGCCGGCGTCGTGCGCACCGACCCCTCACAGAGCGGCTGGGCCGGCCCGAACTTCATCAAGATCGAGACCGGACCCGACTCCCTCACCACCTGGTACTCCCACATGGCCGCCGCCAACGTCGCCGACGGCGACCAGGTCCGATCCGGGCAGATCGTCGGCTACGTCGGCTCCCTCGGCAACAGCACCGGCTGCCACCTCCACTTCGAGGTCCACCCCACCAACGGCTCCATCTACGCCGACAACATCAACCCCTCGACCTGGCTGCGCAACAACGCCGGCCGCACCCTCACCCCATGACCTTTTACACCTTGAACGAGCAACGGGGGCGCCATATCGGCGCCCCCGTGCTGTCATCACCTACCGGAGAGAGAGCCAGGCCGAACGGCCGTCAGCCAGCCGGGCGGTACGTACGCGTCGAGATGGGCCGCGTCGATGCGGCGCCGGTCCGACCACGAGGTCTCACGCGCTCCGACCGCCGTCACCCGGCCGACCTCCATCAGCGAGCCAACGCTCGAGCGCGACCGGGTCTCCTCGTTCATGCAGGATCCCGGCCCCGTGATCGCCACGATGTCGTGGACCCGCGACCACGTCACGGTGGCGTCCTCGCCGCTGGCGTGAGCGGACAGGCCGCTGCTCAGGACCTTGCTGGGCAGCTTCAGCCCTGTCCGACTTGCGCGCTGAGGGCGCTCTCACGGATGACGAATTCGACGAAGGCCGAAGCCACGCTCCTGAGCCAGCCGAGTTCGCCCGAACACACGTGGCCAGGACCCAAGTAGCACGGCAGAACCAGGACCAGGACCAGGACCGCGATGCGCCCGCTCCCAAGCTCTCAAAGAGAGGCTGACATGCTGAACATTTCTCCCCGTATGCTCCCAGCGTGAACGAGGAAGATCACGGCGCCCGACCGCTGCCGCCTCTCCCAGCGCGAGCTGGAGTGGGCCGAACCGCGGCCCATCACGATCGTGTCGCAAACTGGGGGTGTCTGGCGGCTCTCGTCGGACTCGTTAGCACGATTGCCGGTTTCGTCCTAGCCTTCAACACAGACAACGGTGCTTTCTTCGGCTTTGTCTTTCTAGGCGTCTTCCTGCTGTTTGGCGGCGGCCTTGCTTCCGCAAACGCAGAGGAGCAGAAACGCATCGCTTTGAATCTCCCCAAGCCGCCTGCGAAGGTTGAACCGCCATACGACGAGGTTTCCGTCACCAAATGGCGAGGAATCCTTCGATACACCAAAAGTCCTGTGATCGTACGTTGTCAGCGGTGCAAGGCTACGCGAGTAGACCAGGACCCTGCACTTGCGAACACCATTGCCCGCTCGCAGGGTCTTTCCAATCGCATGATTGATTTCGGCACGGCTGCCCAGGGCATTGGCGGCTCCATGACCCCGCTCGGTGGCAGCAAAACTCAAGCGGCGCATTCACATCGCGCAGCGCGGGACAATGAACTCATTACGCTCTACCAAGCAATGGGTTGCCGCGCATGCGGCAGCGCCGAGGTAACCCTGCAGATCCAGCGGTGAGGCGGCGCCCGACTCGTCGAGCTGCCCCCCGGTAGCCGGTGTCCGCGTTCCCCCGACGCGACCGCTGCGGACCGGGGGGGTGGGGCTGCCTTGGGAAGTCGCCGACGCTGAAATCCATTCGACGTGACGCACGACCGGTGTGAACTATCGAGGGGACAGGCGTGACCGACATTGAGAACGACGACCAGGGCGTACCGAAGATGCGCGCCGACGCGTGTCGTTGGCCCGAGGAACGCATCGAACAGATTCGCCTGCTCGCCGACGCCCTGACGCGTGAAGGCGACTTAGTGAACGCTTCCACCCTCCTGTACGGGGTCATTCCTGTCATCGAGGGATGGCCGACGATGATGGAGGTGATTGCCGAGTCATCGGGCCGACGCGTTCTGCGCGACCATTCCGGTGACACCTGGGTCGCCGTCCCCCTCGGTGACGTGCGCCTAGACAGGTTCGGCAGCCCGAGCCGATGGCGCGGGCCAGGTGTTCCGGGTGGCTCTGGCCAGGTTCCGGCGCCGAGTGCAGAAAGGGTCCAGCCGGGCGACACCCCCGACTAACTGTGGACTGAATGGCTTCGCGTCCACCGCGCACGGCCGAGCCGGCTGGGCACCGAGCGGTCGGCGGGCGCGGGTCGGAACCAGGGGGCAGCTTGACCTTGACGCGTTCAAGCTGACAGGTGGGTAAGGTCCGGCGTGACGTGACCCGTCGACCGGGCTTCACCTGGACGTCTTACGCCGACCGGCGGGGGTCGGGGTGAATGTCACCGGCCCGGTCAGCCGGGGCAGCGGATGGCGCCAGAGATGGTGGACTCAGCGATCTCAGCGTGCCTGTCGAGAGCCCAGACGGGCTGGACGATGACCTGTGCGCTGAACCAGATCTCCGACTGGTCTTCCGACCACCCCCACTTGAGTTCCTTGGCGATCCCGTCGACCGGCGGGCGGGTGTCATGAGCATTGCTGCCGTGACCCTCGAACAGGTCGCCGTCGTCTGTGGACGAAAACTCGACCTCGACGATGGGGCCGCGGCCGTCGTCCTGGCTGCTGACGGATACACCGACGTACACCTGCTCACCATCGACGCCCGCGCGCTTCGCCTCGATCTCTCCGGACGTGGCGCGGAAGTGCCACAGCCGGTAGCCGCGTGAGTCACCGGTGTACTGCGCACACTCGGTGTGGGACTCGGCCAGTCCGATGGGTACGACGAGGTCCGCCTCCCACGGGCCTCGTACCTGGGCGCGGGCGCCGAGATGCGCTGGGAGCGGGGGAAGGAACGAGGACGCGATGCGCGTTTGCATCGTGCCCGCGAAGTACTCGAACCGGCTCTGCGCAGAGGGCGTCTCGGAAGCAGGACTCGTCGGGGAGGCTTCAGAGCTGAGCGCTGCGCCCGGCGTGGGGCTGGTAGTTGCAGGAGACGATGCGTTGGGCGGGGTCGACGAGGGCTCGGCGGGGCGGGTCTCCGGGTCGTCCGTGTGCGCGGTTTCGGAGTTGTCTGTCGGCGGGGAGCAACCTTCCACGACGACGGCGAGGCCCAGAGCGACGCCGGTCACCGCGGTCGCAATCGACCGGCTGCGAGACTGGACGTGGAGTCGGCGTGAGCGCATTCAGATAGCGTGACCGATCCAGGCCGAGTCGTCCTACGTTCCGGCCGCAATGGCCCCCTTCTCCCGCCTCGGCAGATGCGCCAATAGTTGCCTTATGTCAAGCGCAGGAGTCCGGCCTGGACTGTGCTGCTTCCTCCTCCCTGGTAGACCGCTGCTCAGGCCGATCTGCACTACTGCGGGCCGGACGCCATCGCCCATCTAGGTGGTCTGACCCAGAACGTGCCCGGAGCATCTCGCGGTCTCATAAGGTTCGGGGTATGGCGAACAACGTAGAGAACGGTCCCGACCCGAGGGATCCCAAGGCCCGGGCCAAGGCGGACAAGGCGTACGCGAAAGCCTCCCGTCCTTGGTACAAGAAGAAGCGGTGGTGGGTGGCTGGCGTGCTGCTCATCGCGATCATCGGCGGTGCGGCCGGCGGCGGCGCCACCGAGGACACCAGCTCTGACGAGGCTGACGACTCCACCTCCCAGGACAGCGACAACAACACTCCTAGCCCCGAGACGTCTGAGACCACCTCGCCGGAGCCCGAGCCGGAGCCCGAGCCGGAGCCCGAGCCGGAGCCCGAGGCGGTTCCGGTCGAGGCCGCGGTCATGCTGGCCGATTTCGAGAACAACGAGGCCGCTGCCGACGGCAAGTACAGCGGCAAGACGCTGAGGATCACTGGCGTCGTCTCCACGGTTGACACCGAACTGCTCGACGCCGACGAGTACATCGTCAACATCGGCAGCGGAAGCGACTACGAGTTCCTGACCGTGAACTGCGACGACCAGTCTTCTGGCGACGTGGCGTCTCTGAACGCGGGCGACCCCATCACTGTGGTCGCCGATTTTGAGGACGGCGGGGACCTCGGCGTCGAGCTCGAGAACTGCACGATCGTCTGAGTACAACCTTTCTCTGGCTCTCCCCTCTGCGGGGGAGAGCCAGAGACATTTCGGGCGCGTCCCGAACGGACCAGCTGAGGGTCCCGCGACATTGTGGCGCTCCACCTCTAGCTTGCTGAGGCGACGTCCCGCCAACGGCGAGCGTTAGACCCGTTGACGCCGTGGTCTGGATGACCACTGTTCGGGCTGACGACGCACGGCCTGGCGTTAGCAACCTCGTTTTGCCACGTCGACCCTGACCATCCTGTCGTTCACGGCGTGCACCTCACATACGACGAAGTTGGCTTCGACGAGCACGCCGAACGCAACGTCGGTCTCGCCGATCGTGACCTCGATCGCCTCGTCCTTAAGTGTGGCTCGGGCGTCCACCAGGTTCATGCCAACGACGTCGGGGCCTGCGGGCTCTTCCCCTCCACAGGCGGTTAACGCGAGCATGCACGCTGTCAAGACGACTGCCGTTACGCGACTGCTAAACATTGATCCTCGAGAAGTTCGGGGGGTCCAGCAACGAGGGTAGGCCAATCTTCGACAAGCGGTGGGGCAAATAGCTGTGCCACAGGGCTCTCGCCGAGGCACATGACCACCCAGCTCGTGATGTGCAGGCGTCCGCCAATCTCGATTGGTGTGGCACCCAACTGTCCCGCAGACAACCACCCAACCAGTGCCCGTTGTGATCATGGTCGGCCGCGATATCGCAGGCGGTAGGACGGCAGCGGCTCCGGCCCGCAACGTGAGTCGAACCTACAGTGCGAGACGTGGCGGGTGGGCTCGCACAGCGACGGCACAGCGGGGCCATCCGGAGAGTCGCTGACTGACCACCACCCCGCGTCCGTCTATCAGGTAGTCCGCCACTCGTGCCGGCTCTTTGCGCCGGCCGCCCGCTCTGCTCGGTGCTGCAAGTGTGAGGTGCCTGCAGGTCGCACCCAATTTGGGTCTACGTCCCAAGGTGGCATTGGGCCCTTGTTTGGCTTGGCGGTGAGGTGCCATCCGTCGCACACGTCGCAGGGATAGACACGAACCGGTTGGCGGCCTGGCTTGTCGTCCGAACTCGGCTTGGCGAGGATTCGTTGAAGAGCAAGACGCGCGACTGCTTGGTCCCCGTAGTAGGCCTTCCGGCAATCCCGCACCGCAGGAGTCTGTCACGATCGGGGCCGCTTGGTTCACAGTTCACAAGCACTGGTTGGCCGGTAGGGCGCTGAGGGCCCCGACGAGCGCCAGGGTGTTGATCACCAGCGTGCCGAGCTCTACATGCTCGCCGGCGTCGCTGGCGCCGGCGAGGGACAGGGCGGCCACGCGCAGGCTCGATCCTGCATGCGTCGACTTTCAGCACCGTACCGTGCCCCATTGAGGGATCCCCTACCGGGATACTCCCGCCGAGGCAGCGACGTCGCGCGCTTGAGCCACATCGGCCGTCCCGTATGACCCGTCCGGAGAGCATCCCGATGAGCGGGGCCTATACGGAATAGTGTCGATCCCGTGCTCATCGGATACGCGCGGGTCTCCACCAGCGGCCAAGACCTCACCGCCCAACGCGACGCCCTCCAGGGCCTCGGCGTCGACGAGGCCCGGATCTACGTCGATCACGGCCTCACCGGCCGCAACCGAGAGCGACCCGGGCTCGTCGCGGCACTCGCGGCCTGCCGGGCCGGCGACACCCTGGTGGTGACCAAGCTCGACCGGCTGGCCAGGTCGATCCCGGATGCCCGCGACATCGCCAGCGAGCTCACCCGGCAGAACGTCCGACTCTCGCTCGGCGGGTCGATCCATGACCCCGCCGACCCGGTGGGCAGGCTGCTGTTCAACGTGCTGGCGATGGTCGCGGAGTTCGAGGCCGATCTCGCGGCCGCCCGGACCCGTGCGGGCATGGCGATAGCCGGCCAGAAGGGGCGCCTGAAGGGCCGCCAGCCCAAGCTCACCCCCGCGCAGGAAAAGCACCTGGTCAAGCTGCACGAGTCCGGTGAGCACACCGTCGCCGAGATCGCTGGCTTGTTCGGCGTCGGACGTTCGACGGTCTACCGCGCGCTCGAGCGAGTGAGGGCATGAAGCGCCTACGTTCGACTGCATGACTGCGACAGAGCCGACGAGCGAGGAACTTGCCGAGGCTGCAGCTGAGCTCGTGCGGTTGTGGCACACGCGAGCGGAGATCAACCCAGACCGACACCTCGATCGCTACCACGATGCTCGCCTGCATACCGTGAGTGGCCTGGCGGCACACGCCTACCGCACCGGCGAGGTCGCTGACCGGCTCATCCGCGAAGGACTGTGGCTGGAGAGCGCCCCACTCATCCGCACTTCCTATGAGTGCGCCATCACCGCACAGTGGACCGCGCTGGTGCCAGATGGCGCGGAGGCCATCCTGAACGAGGACTACCGCTCACGGCGCACGATGGCCGCCACCCTCAAGCGGTCACAGTTCTGGGCGGCATCCGGTCTTCGGGTGCCCGATCCAAGCGACGAGGGCCACGCGTCTTACTCCAACGCGCAGGCCCGCAACTTTGAGCAGATGTGCGACGACCTCGAACCAGGAGGTTCCGAGGCCTACACCTACTACCGGACTTTGTGCTGGTTCAGTCACCCCACCAACTACGTGATCGACCGCTATACCGAGAAGGAGATGCCGCCGCTCAAGTTGCGAAGAACCCCACGGGGCGACGACGAAACGAGCCACACGTTGCAGTACTTCGGTGTCTCGGCCCTCGTTGTGGCCGCCGCAGCGCTGAACCACCTCGACGCCGACAGCGCCCACGGAGCCGCGATCGCGCAGGTTGCCGCGCGTGTTGCGGTGGCGGCTGAGATGCGCCTGACGAGTAAAGCTCTTGCTCGAGTGAACGCAACGCCCTAGTGCGAGCAACAGGCGGCGTTGAGGTGCTCCTCGACACGCCGGCCGGGGCCTCAGAAGAGGACTCCCGAGGGGGCCAGCGAGCCCGACCGGGCAACTGATTGACGGATTCGATCCGTGGCCTGTACGGCCGCCCCCGCGTTCAGCAGCCTTTGGGTTAGTTCGGGCTCAACTAGTTGCAGGTCCTCGTCAGCGTCGAATGTCTGCCATGCGCTGAATCTTGCTGTCGAGGCGCAACTGGTCGGGAGTCCCCGCGAAGACCTTGATCGCGTCGTATAGAGCGCGGTCGGCTGCGCGTGTCAGTTTGGGCTCGAGCAGTCCAAGGAGGGTGGTCCACTGTCGGCGTCCGACCTGGGTTCCTAGGAGGCTTGCGATGCCGGGGTCTGTGAATGCTCGGAGGGCTCGGCCTGCCTGTGTTGGGTCGAGCGCTCCGAGCATTTGCGTGTAAGAAGGGATTGCTCCGGTGGATACACCGCTGCCGTTGCCGAGGTAGGCGCCGACGACGGCGCCGAGGTACTTCTTCTCGATGGACTGGGGTACGTCTCCATGGGTGCCGATGAGTTGTGCCAGCCGTTTGGCGGGAGCTACCTCGTTGTAGAAGTTGTCCCATCCGTTGTGAGCGGCCACCAGAGCATCGATCGCGGCGTCGATCTCCACCACGCGGATCGGGTCGGGAAGATATGCCGCTCCGTCGACCAGGTCTAGCAGCTCTCGGGCAGCAGTCGCCTGGTCCATTTCGGCGTTCGCCTGGAAGCGGCCGTAGCGCGTGCCAAAGCCGTAACGGGCGTCATCGCTGACGAAGTCCCACAGTTCGGGCCACAGGAGGCGGACGTTGTCAGCAACTACGGCGACGCGTTTCGGGTCGATGTACAGGCCGAAAAGCCCGGCGGCCAGGGTGTCGGCCCGGTCGGGGGGGAGGTCTTCGAAGAAGGCAGAGGTAGATGCGACCTGCGCGGCGTCGAGTCGATCGCGCTTGATGTTGCTGAGAAGACGGCCCGTGGTGGCGGTGATCGGGTCCTGAGGAAGGGTGATGACTTCCCTGATGCACGTCTCCAGCCACGAGGCCAGTTGGAGTCCAGTCAGGTTGACCTGGTTGGGGTGAGCGGCGCTGGCGTGGTTGCGCATGTAACGGACGTGGTCGACCTGCGTGAAACCGACGTCTGAGAGCAGTCCGATCTCGCGTGAAGCACGGAGCAGGTCAGCATCCTGCACCCGGCGCAGGTCATCGGCATCCTTGAAGTGCTTGCGCATATCGCCTTGGACGGCAATGTCGTAGAAGTAAGCGATGTCGTATCCGATGACGCGACGGCGCAGCTCGTTTACGGTTTCGTCCCACAGATAGTTGAGGGCAGCGTCGAATAGCCCAACGGCTCCTGCAACGATCATCTTGCTGACGTAGGTGGAGCGGTCCCGGTCCTCGTCGGGAAGTCGCCGCAGTGCGCCGCCTACGTTTGAGAGAAGAGTGTGGCGTTCGTCGAGCTCGACGAGGACCTCGTTCGTGGGTAGTCCGACGGCGTCGAGTTGCTCGAGGATGGTCGCTTCGAACCTCTGCAAATCAGCGACGATGTCCGCCGCGGATGCCTGTCCATCCGGCGTCGTCGGCGCTCGGCGCTCCAGCTCGCTCACGTGCACACTCTAGGACGCGGAGCGGCGGGCTGGCGGCTGCTTCACATCCGCGGAGACCGTCGGGGGGCGGTGCGTGGAGCGTCAGGGTCGATCGGACGGGGCCGCCTCTCGACCGCCGGGTCGAGCTGAGCATCGGGTGCGGGCTCGGGATTGGGGATCGCCGAGCGGTCGCGGAGTCGCTGGCGTGCGCGGGCCTCGCGGAGGATCGCGCGGCCGTCAGGTCCGGCGGGCTCGTTGCCGGGCGCGACCGCGTCGAGGAGCGCGGCGGCGTATGCCTCGGCCGACGCGAAGTCGTGGGTGTCGGTGCTGGCGATCGCGGCCGCGAGCGGGCGGGGGTCGTTGCGGGTGAGGTCGCGGATGGCGGGCCACCATGCGGCGCACGTTGTCGGCTTCGCCCGACCTCGGGTGGACGGCCAACGCGGCCTCGACGCCACCGGCATCCGCAGCTGCGCCAGCAACGGCGAGCGTCACGAACTCCGCCCAGTCGCACGGCGCCGTCTCCGACGGATGGGACCGCCACTCGACCTGACCGTCAACGCCGACGCTGCGCTCCACTGTGGGCCGTCGCAGCCGCGCGCCGGCAGCGAGAGCCGCGATCGCCGCCTGCAGGTGGGCGGCGTAGTCACGGCGTCGCACCTCGGCCGGGTCGAGCTGGACCGGCGCGCCGGCCGGGCCACCGTTCCCGGCGCTGCTGATCTCATGTTCGCCGGCGTTCTCGCCAGGTCCGATCGCGGAATTGTTCATGGTCCTGCTCCAATCAGGTCCACGCCTCCGGGGGCTCTTCTCCTCGCCCGGGGCCGTTCTAGTTCTCGTCAGTCTGCTGCAGCCGAAGGGCCCGGCTACTCGTTCTCCACAGCGTCCGTGGAGCGAGCCAGGGGAGCCGGTCACGATGCACGGTCTCAGACGCCGGGGACAGTCGCTTGCCGGACGGTGGAGAGCGGACCGCCACTCCTCCTTGCCGGTGGTTAGCGCGTCCGGACGTGATTCACGAGTTCTTGACGTCGCTGAGCGAGATCGGCGGTGGCGCGCTCGGTGACGTCGGTGTCGAACTGCCTGCGACCAAGAAAAGCGAGTACCACGAACCAGCGCACTTTCCCTGTTTTCACCCCGGCGTGAGCTTCCACGAGAGCCATCGCGGCGGACACCACGGCTTCTGCGCTCGCGATGGTTGCGGGATCGCTTGAGAGCCGCACCCTCGCGGCTGCCCGTTCGAGCGCGATGGTCTCTTCGTACATCGGATTCAGCAGGCCAGCGAAGTCCACTGGCACCATGACGCGGGCGAGTCGGGCGAGCAGCCCGTGGATCGATCCGACAGCTGGGCTGATGACGGCGAGTTGGTTCGATCGCAACACCACGGAGCTTGACCTCACCAGCACTTCTTCGATGGCGCCGTCCTCCTCACGCCGGTGATCTTCACTGGTCTGATGGCGGGCCTGCCAGATGATCGCCGAGACCGCAGCGGCCGCACCGATCACTGCCGCGATCAACGAAGTTAGTGCGCCAATCCAGGCTTCCGATGTCATGCGCGCGACACTAGGTTGCCGAACCGACAACGGTGCCGACATTAGATCAAGCCCGGTTGTGTCCCTTGACTCGCAGAGATGCTCGGCAATCACGAGCGGACGAAACGGCGGTAAGTGCGAGGCAGAACTTCACGTTTTCACCGCCGTCCGATCTAGACGGCTGCGCTCAGCCATTACCAGTGTCAGCAGTCCCGCATATCATCATTCTATGGCGCAATGCACAGCACCGTCTCAAGGTCACCGCACGGCGAGTGGGCGGGCGAACTGTCCTGCATGCGGGGGTAGAGGTGGCTACTACCGCTCCTCGTCTTCGTCCTACCCGTCCGTCGGCGGACCGTCGTACGGCAGCAGCAGTGGATCGCGGTCTGGCAGCTCGTTTGGAGGCGGTGGCGGAGGCTCGCGACGAACCAGGGCGGGGCGGTCGGTGTCGTACACCCCGACCGAATGGCGCACCGTCGAGCCGTTCGCCAAGAAGGCCAGCGAGCAGGCTCAAGAGCACCCGGAACGTCGCGACCTCTTCTTGTGTCATGCCTGGGACGACCGCGAAGGGAGTGCGAGAGAGCTCCACGGCCACCTAAAAGCGAACGGCGCAACGGTGTGGTTCAGCGAGGACGACCTTCCCCTTGGTTCCCTCATGATCCGCGAGATCGACAAGGGTCTGCGAAACTCCCGCGTCGGGATCGTTCTGGTCACACCCGCACTACTCAAGAGCATCGAGAGCGAGGGAGTAGCCGAGAAGGAACTCGCCGTGCTCTTGTCGACTCGCCGCGTTGTTCCCGTCCTACACGGAGTGAGCTTCGGCGACCTCAACAATGTCAGCCCCATGCTGGCGTCACATGCGGGACTGAGCACCAAGGAATCCTCGCTAGACAACGTTGCAGCGAAGATTGCCGCCGCCGCCGCCGCTCTGCCTGCGGCCTAGGCTCGCGGCGGGTAGCGCCCCGTGCGGAGGTGGGCAGCCGACAGCGCGCGCCGCGCCCAGGCCAATGATCAAGAGGGGCCAGGTGTCCGTCTTGACGGGTGAGTGGGAGAACTTCGTCGAATCGCATAGCGAGGTTGGCCCGTGAGCGATCGAGTTGCGTTCACCTCAGGCCCGATTCGAGTGCTGAATGACGGGTCCGTCTGGGAGTTCGATGGTCGACGTCGCTATCTGGACGACGCCGGAGTCGGCGTGCACATCGAAGACCTCCGAACAGTCAGCGGCGTTCATATCAAGCACGCCCTGCGGAGGGCTGAGGCGCACGTTGGGGACGTCGACCTGCAGGTCTATGCCGAGACGGATGTCGACATCGACTTCGAGTACGAGCCGCCGTCGAGCGTCAGCTTCACGCTTGCGCCATCCGGTGCCCTCGTCCTGACCGTCGACGTCTACGGCGTAGCGCCCGAGGAAGAGCGCCCGACAGGGCGTTGCTCTGCTCAAGCTGCGCCTTTGCTAGCCCGGCGGAACATGTGGATCGAGGCTGACGACGAAGACTTCGCCCAGTACCGCGGCAACCTGTGGCACACACGGCTGACCGTCGGATTCCACCTTCGCGGCCAGCTGGCATCGGACCTGGCCCAGACCGGGCTCGCCGTTGCCGAGCTGCTGAACGCAAGCGAAGGAGGTCTCACCCGACAGACCTGCGCTGATCTCATCCGAGGAGGCTTCGTCACCGCACTCCTAGGCACGGAGGAGGGTCCGTGGCTCGAGGTCAAACGCGAACACTACGACCTCAGAAACATCCCAGGGAAGATCAAGATTGCTAGGGCCGCGGCCCAGTTCGCCAACAGCGACGGCGGTCTCGTCGTAATCGGTCTCGCCACCAGAAAAACTGGTGGCATCGACACCATCAACGCAGTCACCCCCAACCCTCCAGATCCAGGGATCCGGCGTAAATACATCCAAGCCCTGCAGAACCACCTCTATCCACCCCCCGAGGGCATGACCGTAGAAGTTGTGCAGGCGGAGGGGCCGGCCGGTGCCGGCGACCTGGTCCTCATCGACATCCCACCGCAGCCGCGAGAACTTCAGCCCTTCCTCGTCCACGGCGTCGTCATAGACGGACAGACCCACGCCTCTCACATACTCGTCGTCGAGCGACGAGGCGACGAAGGCCGAGCAACGAGCGTGCCCGCCCTGCACGCCGCACTGGCCGCAGGCAGAGCGCTCTTACGGCACGGTCTCGTTCCCGAGGCCCGCCGGGATCCACTCGAGACCAAGACGTCGCCTCGCACCGGTCCTTGAGACCGTTGCGGCCGACGAGCTCGTTGCTGGGCAACAGCGATGGCCGAGCGCCACGAAGGCCGCCGATAAGTTACCTTATGTCAAGCGATTGCTGACCGTGTCGGATGGGTGCCGGACTTTGTCGCGCTGCCCACGAGTTCGAACGCTGGCGGTGAAGAGGGGGCGCCTAGGCGGCGCCCCCTCTTCACTGTCGTCGCGGCAGCCAAACGAGCCCCTGCGAGCTCAGTGCTAATTGTTGCGTAGATCCGATCGACGCCAAACCCATAGAGCACCTACGAAGATTGCAATGGGTACTGCCGCGAACGACAGGATCCAGGCGCCAAAAGACAGCTGGGCCAATATGATGTACAGCGCGTCCAGTCCCACAAAGAGCGCCAGCACTGTGAAACTTGTTGCGATGAGCAACAGTAAGACTCCGACCGCCCGGAACGGCCCGTTACGCCCGCTCATCTGCGCTCCCCTTCGTGAATTGGCAGTGGCAATCTGTGTTTATTGCCTGACGAGCACACAGCCTCAAGGCTGACTCTCGTGGCTCAGATGATACCCCCTTCAGTACTGACCCTCTCGGCCACCCATAGCCGAGTGACAGCCCGCAACAAGGCACCCGATGTCTTGTGCTCTCTTTCGATAGACGGTCGAGTAGTTTCGTGCGACCCCGCGAGACGTGCGTCCAATGTAGACCTCCCAATCGGGCATTCCAGAGTGGCTTCCGGATCGAATCGCGAACCACCCATCGCGATACACGTTCAGCGTAAATGCCGCTTGAATCGAACCGTCTGTAACTCGAGTGCAGAACGGGTCACGGCCCTGCATCTGGAATCGAAGGTCAATTTGGCGTGAAGTCCCCTTGAGTTGCCGCGCATAGATATTGCTCGTTCCAGCCCTGCGCGAAGCTACTTGAGAGCCGTTGGATCCCCGTAGTACGACAGTGCTGCCAGCGCCGCGGCTGGTGCCGCGCATGCCAGGGTTGCGGCCGTCAAACTGCCCGTGGGCCGTCAGGAAGATTCGAGACGACTCTCGCTCACTCGAGTAACCTCTATTGTCTCCCTTGTAAAGATACCTAGACCCCGTGTACTTGCAAGATGTGAACCGGGACAGAACGCCTGGGATTCCGACAGTTCGCTGCCGAATGAACGCTCGAGCGAGACAAGCCACATCCCATCCGGAGGTTCTCGTTCGTTCAGCCAGGCTCGCCGCTACCAACGTCCTGGCCGGGTACAGCTAGGCGCCACGGGACGCCTCCGACGTTGGTCGTCTTGAACGGGCGCGACACCCCGACGGCGCTGACGTCCTGCTGGAATCCACCGCCGTCGCGATCGCCACCGGCGCGTCGATCACAAATCTGGCGGGGCCCCTCTTCGCGGTACGGTCCTACGCCGCTATCGCGTCCGCTCAGCCGGTGGGGGCCGCCGTCGCCCAGGCGTTCGTGGCCGTCGACATGGCTGGGCTCGACGAGGGGTGGAAGTTCGAAAGCATCGCCTGTGAGGGCGTCGACACCTCGACCATGATCCTCGTGCGGGTGCCGCCGCCCGGCTCGGCCCCTCCCCCGGCGGTTCAAGGCCCTGGTGTCGCGGCGGGCTACATCCGTGGCCCGCCGCGAGGCCGCCGCGGACGCTGTTCGTCATCTGGGATCGGCTTTCGCGGGTCACGACGAGCGTCGTCGATGGCGCGAACGGCCCCAGCGTCGGCCGCGCCGTTCGACGACGGCAGGGCGGAATGACGCCGACCGGCGTCGGCTGGCCGCACCCCGGCGGGTGAGGTCTCCGCCAGGATGGCGGCGGCGTACGCATCTGGTCCAATGTCGGTGGATCGTGCGGCGACGACGTCGAGTGCGTCGTCGAGTGCGTCGACGAGCGCGTCGGCGTCGGTGCGGGCGAGGTCGCGGAGGGCAGCCCACGCGTGCGTGGCGGCGACCTCGACCGCGCGTTCGGGGCCGAGACGCTCGACGAGCAAACGGTCCGCCATGGCGGCGCTGCGGCGTGCGCCGTTGAGGGCGGCGTAGAGGCGGGTCCAGAGGGCTGCGGCGGCGTGCTCGTCGGGGAGAGGGCTCCCAGCGAGGGCGCCGATGAGGAGCTGGTCGACGACCGCGGCCTGGTCGACGACCGCCTGGGCGACGGGGAGAACCTCCTCAGGGACCGCATCGTCGGCGGCGGTCGTCGGTTGGGTCACGCTGGCCGCGTTCTCCAATTGGAGGGACAGTGCCGCGGCCGCAGCCGCGTCCCGTAGCGCTGCACCTGCCCAGGTGTCGACGTCGCCGGCGAGGTCCTCGAGGCGGGCGGCGAGGACGGGCCACCACGGGTCGGAAACGAGGGCGTCGAGCGCAGCGGTCGACGCGGGTGCGGTGCCGGCGCCGAGGGCGGGCAACAGGCCCGCGTCGTTGAGACGTGCGAAGCGGCGTGCCCAGGCGTCGGCCGAGCGGCCTCCGGCGCGCGGTTGCAGTCGCGTGGCGCGGGTGAGGAGCCGCGTGTAGTGGGTCCGTTCCGCGCGGTCCGTGGGTCGGGGGCCTGCGGGGCGCAGGTCCTCCTCGGGGACGTCGTGGGCGGCTCGCCAGACCGCTAGATCGGCTACGAGCGCGCGTGCGGGGTCGCCGCCCTTGGTCGTTGCGCCGTCGACCGCAGTGGAGTGTGGGAGGTAGGGCTGTGCCCAGGCGGGCGCGTTCTCGTGGGTCCACGTGGCGGCCTCGCCGGCGACGTCGGCCGCTTGCTCGCGCACGTCATCGACGCGGCGTGCGAGCCAGGCGGCGGTAACCGGGTCGTTGTGCTCGAGCCGGTCGCGAAGGGCCTCGGGAACTGGCGGCAGCCAGGGCAGCGGACCGCCGGCGGGGATGCTGCGCTGCAGGCGGGTCAGGACGAGCGCCGCGGGATCGGCGACGGGGCGGCCGTCGAGCTCGGCGGGCAGGTCGATGAGAGCGGGCCGGAGTCGCGCGAGGCCTGCGCCGGGGCCGTCCTCGAGGTCGCGTAGCGCGAGCCACGCGCTTAGGTGCTGCCACGACCGGGACTCGCTGAGCGCCCCGACGGCGCTCTCCCGGCCCTCCGGGCTGTCGGGGCTAACACCGCTGGCTTCTGCGTAGGCCTGGTCTGCGTGCTGGGCCAGGCGGGTCATCGCGTCGGCGCCGAGCTGGAGCTCGGCGGCGCGCGCGGTCGCGTCGAGGTGGACCGCAACCGCCGCGGCGAGCCGCTTCGGCGCGGAGGTCTCGTCGCGGTGGGTGCTGGTTGCTGAGGTGGCGGAGCCGTCGCGACGCAGTACCGCGTAGAGGGTCTCGGCGGCCGAGCGCTGCTGGAGGTTCTCGGGGCGCAGCATGTTGTGCTCGTTGCCGTCGCCGCTGGCCACGACGTGCGCGGTGTTGCAGGCCCGGCCGCGGGTCAGTGCGACGTAGGCGGCCTGACGGTCCTCGCGGCCGTCGATGAGGGCGTGGGTGGTGTCGACGGTCTGGCCCTGGGCGCCGTACACGGTGGTGGCGTAGCCGAGGTCGACGTCGCGGGCGACGTAGTCGGCGGGCAGCGTGATGGTGCGTCCGGTGCCGTGGTGGCGGGCCCGAAGGCCCCCGTCGCACAGGACGCGCTGGACCGTCCATCGGTCGCCGTTCTTGACGAAGTCGGTGGCGGTGACGGTCAAGGTGCGCTCGTTGCGACGCGTGACGATGGTGTCGCCGGCACTGGCCTCGAGGCCAGCCGCGAGGGCGACAGCAGGCGGCCCTGCAGGGCTGGTGTGCGCCTGGTGGGGTGCGTTGTCGGGGCCGGTGAGGCGGTGGAGCCGGGCGAGGCGGTTGAGGGCGGTCACGTCGTCGTTGGTGGCCGCGATCATGAGCGCGTCGAGGCCCTGGTCGACGTCGTGGCGCCACGCGGTGAACACGTCGTCGGTGGCGGTGGTGGTGCTGGTGGTGCGCACGCGGTCGTTGTCCAGGAGCCACCCCAGCGCCTCTTCGGCGTGTCCCTCGCGCATCGCTAGGGACGCCTCGGCCTCGCCCGCGGTCTTGAACCGTACGACGTCGACGAGCGTGCGGTTCGCGCCCGCGGCGGCTTCGATGTCGCGTAGGACTCCGCCTGCGCCGATGGCGGCGAGCTGCTGGTCGTCACCGATCAGTCGGACCACCGCGCCGCGGCGTTGAGCGGCCTCCACGACGACTGCGAGGTCGCGGGCGCAGGCCATGCCGGCCTCGTCGACGACGATCATCGTGCCGGGCTGGACCTGGGCCAGCGGCCCGTCGGGCGAGGCGCCGTTGAGGATCTCGTAACGCAGCTTGGCGAGGGTGTCGGCTCGGGCTCCGATGGAGTCACCGAGCACCGTTGCGGCGGCAGCGGAGGGCGCCAGCGCGAGGACGCCGCCCCCGTTGTGACGCCACGCGGAGGCGGCGGCGCGCATGGCGGTCGTCTTGCCGGTGCCGGCCGGAGCGACCGCGAGACGCACGCGCGCTCCGCCGGTGACGAAGTCGTCGACGAGTGCCCGTTGGCCCGCGTTGAGGTCGACACCGCCGTTGGCGACCTCTTCCATGAGGGCCACCGCGACCGCGGTTCGCGGGACCCGCAGATCTGTCTCTTCGGTCGCGGCAGCGACCACGGTCTGCTCGGCGGCGAGCACGCTGGTGGTCGTGAACAGCGCGGCGCCCGGGGTCGAGTACTGCGAGGTCCCGTCGGCTCGAGCGAATGCCTCGGGCACGGGCGCGCCGCTCTCCGAGCCTCCTGCGCCGACTCCCAACGCGACGGCCGCCTCGACGCCACCGAGAGTCCCGGAGTCATCGGTCCCGGCGAGCTGCTGACCGGACAGCGCGAGGTCGACGACGGCGCGCACGGTGCGATCGAGCGCTGCCGGCGCCACCTGCAGAGCCCGCACCTGTCGCAACGCTTCGGCGGTCACGTGCGGCCGCTGGAACGTCGCTCGATCCTCGATGACCCGGGCCAACACCGACGCCGCGAGCGTCCGCAGCTGCTGGTCGTCGACGACGTCGCGTTGCGCGGCCCGCTGCCCCCGGCCCTGCTCCACGAGGCTGCTTACGAGGCCATCGACGGCTTCCTCGGCACCGAGCATGTCGACGGCCTCGCGTCGCCACTGCTCGCGCTGCTCGGCCTCGGAGCGGTGCTCGTGCTTGGCCTCACGGGTCGCCAGGTTCGCTTCCTGGGCGAGGGCCAGCATCTCCTTCGTGCTCGGGATGCGGCCGTGCTCGGCGCGGAAGTCCGCAGTCAGCACGGCGAGCTGCGCGTCGATCGCGGTGCGTCGTTGCGACCACCGTTGCATCAGGTCGCGGGGCACCCCGACGATCTCGCGCACGGCCCGCTTGGCGTCGCGTCGCGCCTCGGTGGCCTCGGCCCACCGCACGCCGAGACGGGTGCTCAGCTCGGCCTCCAGTCGCGCGTTGTAGCGCTCGGACGCGGCCACGGTGTGCTTGTAGAGGACCTGTCCGTCGATGGCCAGCCACGCTCCGTCGCTGGGGTCGCGGACCTTGTTGGCGATGGCCACGTGGGTGTGGAGGTCGGGGTCCCCGGACCTTGCGTCGCGGTGCAGGAACGCGGCGGCGATCACGCCGTCGACGTCGACCGTCCGGACTCCACCGGCCCCTCGTCGGGTGTAGATGACCTCTTTCTCCAGCCATTCGATCGTGTCCTTGACGGCCGCCTGGTGGGCCTCCTCGATCGCCGCAGCAGTGCCCCTGTCGGCGATGGCCCACAGCGTTGAGACGCTCTTGACCGGCGAGAAGGTGAGGTCGTAGCCCGCGCAGGCCTGCTCGGCTGGGCGGGACTCGCGGGCCATGAAGCCGGACAGCTCGCGGCCACCAGGTGCGGGCGGGCGCCCGTACTTCTCCTCGAACAGCTGCCGCGCAACAGTCGTTCGGATCTCGGTCCGGACGTCGTCCGGGACCGCGGCGTTGCGCGGCTGCCCCGCCTCGACGTTGTAGGCCTCGTAGGCGCGCGAGCAGGCGATCGCGAGCGCACCTTCACGGCTCGGGGCAGCGAACTTCCTGCCGAGCGCAGACGCTGCGCTCGCCTGGCGGGCGGCTGCCGACGGCTCCCGTCCAGCCGCCACCGCGGCCTGCACCACGGCACGCTCCAGCGCCTCGGCGTTGGGATGGCGTCCCTCCCCGAACAGGGAGCGCATCTGGTCTCCGTCGACCGTCGCGCCGGCGTTCACGCCCTCCAGGTGCGACAGTCCACGGCCGAACCAGTGGCCCGGCCGTTCGCCCTTCTCGGTGTAGTAGTCGCTGAGTGACTGCCGCCCGGTGAGGTCCTGGTCGGCCGCAGCGGTCTGACGGACCAGGTACTGATACCCGTCCCCCGCAGACAGCTTGTGCAGCGACATCACGAGCACGACGGTACCGCGTCTCGCAGAGTGCAAGAGGTGTGTAGGACTTTAAGGTTTCAGAATGTGGTGCTTGCTGCGAAGTGTTTGAGGCGGCGTGGGGCTATGGCGTGGGGCGGTCGAGTTGTAGCGTGAGAACTCGACATCACTCGGGAGATGGGGAGAACGGCTATGGCTCGGTCAGCACAGGTCACCGCCCGTGAGCGCGCACGCGAAGCGGTCCGCCGCCGCGAGGCCGAGCGCGCGGCCCGCGAGCGCCAGGTACATCAGGAACTCACCAACTACTTCGCGGGTGAAGAGAAGGTCGACGAAGGCACGCGCCTGATGAGCGAGGCCGTGTCCCGCCTCATCGACGAGCTCGGGGAGTCGCCCGCCGACGTCGCGGCTCTGCTCGACGTCGAGGTCCGCGAGGTCAACCGACTCAAGCGGGCGGTGGCGAGCGAGGTGGACGCAGCGCCCGCGTCGGCGTCCGGTCAGAGCGACAACAGCGCTGGCGGCGGCGGGGGCAAGGACGACTCGGAGGCCACGGCGCAACAGGGCGACGGAGACAGCACCGAGCACCATGGAGCGCCGGACGCCCCCGAGAGCGTGCCGGCATGAGCCCCGACGAGCACGAGGCCGCGCGCACTCCGTTCCCCGTGGGCGAGCCCCAGCTGCGTCCCACCGTGAGGACTCCCGTCGACGACGAGGGCGAGATCGTCGAAGTCGTGTCCGCAGCACCCGCCACGCGAGACGTGGCTGTCGACGAGGGCCCGGACGGGGGCCCGGACGGGGGCCCGGACGGGGGCCCGGACGGGGACAGGGACGGCGGCGCCCTCGATGCGTTGCCCGACGACCTGGCGGACGCGGTGTACCGCCAGCACGTCACCGACCCTTCCGACCCCGGGCAGCGGGCCGCTGCCCGGTCAGCGCTCGTCTCTGCCGTGCGCACAACCGCCAGGGGGATGCGCAACACCGCCACCCGGCTCGACCGTGTCGCCGAACGACTGTCCTCCGCAGCGGTCGCACAGATGGACACCAGCGCCGCCGAACGTCAGTTCGCTGGCGCCGACCACCGACACCGCAGCCGCGGCCCGGTCCAGCGGTAGCCTTCACTCCGACCCGCCGTCAGACAGTGAGTGACGTCGACGCCGAGGACACGTTCCTGCGAGCGGTGTTAGGTCAGCCCGGGGTGCGGCAGCGGTTCTGGAGCAAGGTCGTCCTGGTGCCCGGCAGCTCGTGCGCGTGGTGGGTCGGCGCGATCGCGGACGGGGGGCACGGCCGGTTCTGGCTCGGCTCATCAGCGAGGCGTCGCGACGTCGTGGCCATCGCGCACCGCGTGGCCTACGCGTTCGCCTACGGCCCCGAGGCCCTCGACCAGGCAGCCCTGCTGACCCACTCGTGCGACAACCCCCTGTGCCAGAACGTCGAGCACCTGCGACCCGGGACGGAGTTCAGCAACGCGTGGGAATGGTCCGTCCGCCGCCACCGCACCGGAGGTCCGCTGCGTGACGTGCGAGGGGCAACCGGGCGCGCACGAGCGGCGCGGGCCGTGATCCTCGGCGGAGGGTCACTCGCTGAGGTCCTACAGGCCGGAGACCCCGATCAAGATCAGGGAGCGCTCTTCTGATTCCGTGGAATCACTCCTACGGGTGTGGACCCTCGCCCAACTGCTCAGCGCGAGCGGTACCGCGGCGTAGGTACTCCTCGTAGTCGATCGCGCCCCCCGCGTAGGCGGTCAGCAGCTCAACGTCCTCGCGCTCGATCACGCGGCCCTCATGCCACGACGCGGCAAACGCCTGGCGCACCCCATTGCGCTGACTAGCGGTCAAGGGCTCGAAGAACTCGGGCCACCGCTCCTCAATGTCCAACGTCTCCCCCATGACTCCCACTCTTCTTCTCGTCGTCCTAGTTGGCGTCCGTGGTTGGGTCGGCGGTCTCGGCCGCGGTGGTGTCCGTCGCCGTCGCCGGCCGGGGCGTCGAGTTGGCGCTGAGCGCGCGCACAACGCTGGCCCGCGAGACCCCGATGGTGGCCGCGACCTGGTCCAGGGTCAGACGGTCCTCGTCGCGCAGCCGGCGAGCGGTCGTGACCCGCTCCGGGGTCATCACCCGGGGCCGGCCGCCACGTCGACCACGCGCCCGGGCGGCCGTCAGGCCGGCGCGCGTGCGCTCCACAATCAGCTCGCGCTCGAACTCGCTCAGCGCGCCGAACACGTGAAACACCAGCCGGCCACCGGGAGTGGTGGTGTCGGGTCGTGCGTGGGGCTGCATAATGGGATCTGAACCGCGGTGGGGACCCGAGACCCTGCCGCGGTTCTGTGCTTCTGCCGCGCATCTTCGCCGTGCGAGTTGGACCTCCACCTCGGCC
Source organism: Nocardioides sp. ChNu-99 (assembly GCF_029493445.1). Taxonomy (NCBI): domain Bacteria; kingdom Bacillati; phylum Actinomycetota; class Actinomycetes; order Propionibacteriales; family Nocardioidaceae; genus Nocardioides; species Nocardioides sp. ChNu-99. The sequence goes on from NZ_JAHWBL010000024.1 coordinate 50,621, forward strand.
GCCAACCCGTCCAGGGACAGGCCGGGCGCGCAGGATGCATAGGCTGATGCAGTGGAATCGGACTCCATCGCCCTCGACGCTGAGCTGGGTCGGCTAGCGCTGGTCGGGGACATCGAAGCTCACCACGACAGTGAGCTCACGGACCTCATCAGCCGGTACAGCGACGGCCATCGTCACGACCTGCTGCTGGACCTGACCGCGGTCACGTTCTTGCCCAGCTCGATCGTCGGCACTCTGCTCCGCGCGCGCATGCTCGCCGTCCGGAACGGGGTCACGGTGACGTTCACTGCTCGAGCAGCGACCGTGCCCAAGCGTGTACTCGAGGTGTGCGGCATCCCCCACGAGGTCATCTTGTGACCCAGTGCCGCGCGGCCGGCGCGTCACGAGCGCGTCGGATCGGCGCGGGAGGCGCCCGTGGGTGACCAGTCCTGGCACAGCGTCGACCTTCCCCACGGCCGCGATGCGGGGCCCCAGGCGCGTGGGCTCCTGCGCGCAGCACTAGGTCCCGACGGTGCAGCCCTGCCGGACCACGCGCTGGCTGACGTGCTGATCGTGGCTGGCGAGCTGGTGGAGAACGCCGTAGACCACGGCGAGCCCAGCGCACTCGGGGCGATCCAGTTCAGCTGGCGCCTGCACGGCGCCCGTGTCGAGGTCTGCGTCGTCGACTCCACCAGCGGCCCCGGGTTCTCCCACGAGGCGCGAGACATCTTTGACCTGGACTCCGCCCGCGGACGGGGTCTGATGATGGTCGATGTCATCAGCGAGCGATGGGCCGTCGAGCAGGACCCCACGTCGGGCACGACTGCTGTCTCGGCGGTGCTTAGCGTCGGCTGATCCGCGCAGGCGGGGAAGGGGGCCAGTAGCCCGAACCAGCTGTCCACGGCCGCGGCGGTCCAACTTCGCGCCAACGCATGTCTGGCCCGCTACATTTCTGCTCGTCGACTTGCTCGACGCTGCGCGGTGGTCGAGACAGGAGAAGCACCAGTGAGCGAACTGATTTCCGATCCGGCTACGTTCGCGAAGGTCGCGCAAGAGCTCCACACCGCCGAGGCGGTCGGTGGCCGTAACCGTGATCGGGGTGCGACGGCAGTCGGCGCTACGGCCGACACGACAGCTGAAGCGATCGTGGCGCGCGCATTGAGCTTGATCCCCGGCGCCGAGCACGTCAGCCTCACCCTGCGGGTCAGCGGCGGCTACAAGAGCCTTGCCTTCACCGACGAAACGGCCCGCCAGGCCGACGCCCTGCAGTACGCGCTTCGCGAAGGCCCTTGCCTCGAAGCGACCAACGAGGCCGGCTGGGTGCGCAGCGGCGACGTGGGCGTCGATCCCCGGTGGCCGACCTGGGGACCACAGGTCGCTCAGCGCGCCGGAGTGCGCTCGATCCTCGCGCTACAGCTGACCCACGGCGACCACCTCTCGGGCGCCATCAACATCTTCAGCGACCAGGCCGGGCACTTCGCCGACCGCGAGCTGATCGACACCGCTTGCATCTACGCCATGCACGCCTCCACCGCCCTCAACAGTGCCCGACTCACTAGCGAGCTCCGCACAGCCCTCAGCAGCCGCCACCTCATCGGCATGGCCCAGGGGCGACTCATCGAACGCCTGGGACTCGACCCCCACAGCAGCTTTGAGTACCTGCGCCGGCTCTCCTCCACCCACCAGCTCAAGCTGCGCGAGGTCGCCGAGCACGTCCTCGCCGACAAGCCCCTGCCACCACCGCCCGGCGGACCGACCCACTGATGTACGACCTCGAGGCTGAGCACCAGGTGTGCAGAGGGGTACCAGCACCACAGGTGGCCCCGGTGTCCGGACATCGATGGTCGTTAGGCCCCGCCATCTAGACCACAGGCGGCGGGGCCGCCCCGTCGACACACCCCCAGGTTCACAGTCGACACATCCGCAGGCTCACAAACGACCGTTTGTGGAGCCTGCAGCTCGCGTGAGCATGGTCGGGCTAGGTGAGTTCCTCTTCGAGTTCGTGACGGTTGGCGCGCGAGGGGTGAAAGCGCTGCACCTCGACCGCCACCGGTTGGGGG